>OMQS01000127.1 GCA_900313295.1 uncultured Eubacteriales bacterium | reverse complement strand
GCTGGCGCTGCCGCTGCTGGCAGGGCGCAGCACCCTTACCCTCACCTCCCCGCCGGAGTCCGCGCCGTACATCGCCATGACGGAGGGGGTCCTCTCCGCCGCCGGCGTGGCCTGCAGCCGCAGCGAGGATCGCTATGAATTTTCCGGCCGTCAGCGCTATGCCCTCCCCGCCTGCCAAACCGTGGAGGGGGACTGGTCTGCCGCCGCCGTGTTCCTCTGCGCCGGTGCCCTAAGCCGGAGCGGCGTCACCGTGAAAGGATTGTCCCTCCCCACAGCGCAGGGCGACAGCGTCGTTTTGTCCCTGCTGCGATCTATGGGGGCGCAGGTGTCCGTTTCCTCCGGCGGCGTCACCGTCCGCGCCGGAGCGCTGCGGGGCATCCCCGTGGACGCCCGCTCCATGCCCGACCTCATTCCTCCCCTGTGCGTTCTGGCCGCCGTGGCCGAGGGGCATACTTATATTCAGAATGCCCGCCGCCTGCGGCTGAAGGAGTCCGACCGGCTGGCCGGCCTGGCCTCCCTGCTGGCCGTGCTGGGCGGCCGCGTGCAGGAAACGCCCGACGGCCTTGTGATCTGCGGCGTGCCCCGTCTGCGGGGCGGCGCTATCGATCCCCTCGGCGACCACCGGCTGGCCATGGCCGCCGCTCTGGCGGCGCTGGCGGCAGACGCACCCGTCACCGTTTCGGGCAGCCAATGCGTGCAGAAATCCTATCCCGCCTTTTGGGACGACTTCAACTCACTGAAAGGAGAAACGCCATGTCCGGCTCCATCGGAAGCACCCTCCGTCTGACTCTTTTCGGCCGCTCCCACGGCCCCTCCGTGGGCATGACGCTGACGGGCGTGCCCGCAGGAAAAACCGTTTCCATGGACGAGCTGCAGGCGTTTCTGAAGCGCCGCGCACCTGGTCGCAGTCCCCTCTCCACCTCTCGGCGGGAGGCGGACGTGCCCCGCTTCCTCTCGGGTCTTTCCGGCAGCGTCACGGACGGCGCGCCCATCACCGCCGTCATCGACAACACCGACGTGCGCCCCGAGGATTATAAGAATTTGTCCTCCGTGCCCCGCCCCGGTCACGCCGACTACACCGCCTATGTGAAGTACGGCCGCATCGAATCAGGGGGCGGGCAGTTTTCCGGACGGATGACCGCGGCGCTGTGCGTGGCCGGCGGCATCTGCCTGCAGCTTCTGGAGCAGGAGGGCATCCGCATCATCAGCCGCATCGCCTCTGTCGGCGCGGCGGAGGACTGCGGCGAGCTGCTCTCCTCCACCGCCCAAAAGCCCTTCCCCGTGGTAAACGATGCCTGCGGTGAAGCCATGCAGCAGGCCATTTTGCAGGCCAAGGCGGCGGGAGACAGTCTGGGCGGCACCATCCAGTGTCGGGTGCTGGGTCTGCCTGCCGGCGTGGGCGAGCCGCTTTTCGGCGGTCTGGAGGGGCGCATCAGCGCCGCCGTGTTCGGCATCCCCGCCGTGAAGGGCGTTTCCTTCGGCAGCGGCTTTGCGGGAACGCGCCTGCGCGGGAGTGAAAATAACGATCTGTTTATGATCAAAAACGGGAAAATAGTTACGAAAACCAATCACTGCGGCGGCATTTTAGGGGGAATTTCCACCGGAATGTATATTGATCTTCATGTAGCCGTCAAGCCCACCCCCTCCATCTCTCTGCCGCAAGAGAGTATAGATCTGGAGAAGATGCAGCCGGTGACGCTGAAAATTTCAGGCCGGCACGACCCGTGCATCGTGCCCCGCGCCGTGCCCTGCGTGGAGGCGGCGGCGGCCTTTGCCGTGTACGACGCCCTGTTGGAGAGCAGAAAGGAGCAAACATGGAACTGACTGACCTGCGCCGAGAAATGGACGCCATCGACAGGGAACTTCTCGCCCTTTTTGCCCGCCGTATGGCGCTCTCCGGCGAGATTGCGGGGCTTAAAAAGGCGGCGGCTCTGCCGGTTTTTGACCCCGCGCGGGAGGAGGAAAAGCTCCGGCAGGCGGCGCGCTCCGTGCCGGCGGCGTTTTCCGAGGACGCTCGGGCGCTCTACCGTCTGCTCATGGCCGAGAGCCGTGCCTATCAGGAGAAAATTCTCTCCGGCGAGGTGGACTGATGCGGTGCGGATTGCTGGGGAAAACCCTTGTATACAGCCATTCTCCGACCCTTCACCGGCTGCTGGGGGACTATGACTACACCCTGTTTGAAACGCAGCCAGAGGCTGTGGCGGACTTCCTGCAAAGCGGAGCTTGGGACGGGCTGAACGTGACCATTCCCTATAAAAAAACGGCCTACGCCTTCTGCGACGCCCTCTCCCCCACGGCCAAGGCAACAGGGAACGTGAACACCCTGCTGCGGCGGCGGGACGGCAGCATTTTCGGGGACAACACGGACTACTTTGGCTTCAAATATTTGCTGGAGAAAAACGGCGTTTTTGCGGCCGGAAAACGGGCGCTGGTGCTGGGCAGCGGCGGGGCAAGCGCCACCATATGCGCCGTGCTGCGGGATATGGGCGCCCATGTTACATTTGTCTCCCGCAATGCGGAAATAGCCCACACGGAAGGTGGAAATATCCAACAACTTATTGGGATGGATCGGACTACTTACGACCGTCTTTCCGCCTATAAGGACGCGCAGATCATCGTGAACGCCACGCCGGTGGGCACCTATCCAGAAAACGGGCGCTCCCCTATTGATCTGGAAAAGTTTCCCAATCTGGAATTTGTGGGCGACCTTATTTATAATCCGACGCGGACGGCGCTGCTGCTGCAGGCGGAGGCGCTGGGCATCCCCCATGGGGGCGGCCTGTCCATGCTGGCGGCGCAGGCAGCGGCCTCGGCCTCCCTGTTTCTGGGCGGAACGGCCATAGATCCGGACAAAATACGGCAGGCGGAGGACGAGTTGCGGCGGCAGACGGAGAACATCGTCCTCATCGGCATGCCCGCCAGCGGAAAATCCACGCTGGGGGCCATGCTGGGAAAGGCGCTGGGGCGGCCTGTGTGGGACAGCGACGAGGAGCTTTTGCAGCGGACGGGGCTGACGGCGGAGGAACTGCTCACCCGGCGGGGTGAAGGCGAATTCCGCAGGCTGGAGACCGAAGTGCTATCAGACCTCGGCAAGCGGTGGGGCGGCATCATCGCCACCGGCGGCGGCTGCGTGACCCGATCGGAGAACCGCGACCTGCTGCGGCAAAATGGCAGGATCATCTGGCTGCAAAGAGGCCTTGCAAAGCTGGACGCCAGCGGGCGGCCGCTGCTGAAAACCGCTTCCTTAGAGGAGCTGTACCGACAGAGAAAGGCGCTGTACGAGGGCTTTTGCGACAAAATTATTTCCAATGACGGAACGCCGCAGGAGACCCTCCGGCGGCTGAAGGAGAGTTTGCTATGAAAATTCTGATCCTGAACGGCCCGAACATGAACCTGCTGGGGCTGCGGGAGCCGGCGCTTTACGGCCGAGACACCTACGAAGACCTGGTGGCGCTGGCGGAGAAGACCTGCCGCGAGGAGGGGCTGCGCTGCGTGTGCGTGCAGTCCAACCACGAGGGCGTGCTCATTGACGAGATACAGAAGGCGCGGGAGGACTGCGGCGGCATCGTCATAAACCCCGCTGCCTACTCCCACACCAGCATCGCCATGGCCGACGCCCTGCGGGCGGTCGCCCTCCCCGCTGTGGAGGTGCACATCACCGATCCGGAGCAGCGGGAGCCTTTCCGCCGCGTTTCTTACACCGGCATGGCCTGCTGCAAAACCATCAAGGGGCAGGGCATTGACGGCTACCGGCAGGCGATCCTGTATTTAAAGGAGCAGCTGAAAAAGTGAACGTTTTCTGTGGACGAATGCCGCAGAGCGTGGTATAATGCCTGTGCCGAAAAGACAGGCGGGAAAGGAGGGCGAGGAGCCGTGAATCAAAAATTCGTTATTTTCACCGTGGGGCGAGTGGTGCTTATTGAGGCGGCGCTGCTGGTGCTGCCTTTGGCCGTGTCGCTGCTGTACGGGGAATCCTGCGCTCTGGACTTCGCTCTGACCATTGTGGTGGCGCTGGGCGTCGGCTCGCTGCTGAGCCTGCTGTGCCGCGGCAAACACGGCGACATCTCCATCAAGGACAGCTTCATGGTGGTGGCGCTGACATGGATCGTGCTGTCCGCCATCGGGGCGCTGCCCTTCGTACTCTCAAAGGAGATCCCGGCTTATATCGACGCATTTTTTGAAACCGTCAGCGGCTTCACCACCACGGGAGCGACCATTCTGACCAACGTGGAGGCGCTGAGCCGCGGCATGCTGTTCTGGCGGAGCTTCACCCACTGGATCGGCGGCATGGGCATTCTGGTATTCGTGGTGATGCTGCTGAAGACCACGGATCGCTCCATCAACATTCTCAAGGCGGAGATGCCCGGCCCCACGATGGACAAGCTGGCGCCCAAGTCGCGGGACACCGCCAAGATCCTGTATCTTCTCTACATCGTGCTGACGGTGCTGGAGATCGTGTTTCTGCTTTTCGGCGGCATGAGCCTGTTTGACAGCGTTGTTCACGCGCTCTCCACCGCAGGCACCGGCGGCTTCGGCGCGTATAACGCCAGCGCCGCCGACTTCAGCCCCTACATTCAGTGGGTGCTGACGGCGTTCATGTTCCTGTTTGCCGTGAACTTTAACCTCTACTACCTGCTTCTGCTCCGGCGGGGTCGGGAAGTTTTGCACAACACGGAGCTGAAGGTGTATCTGGCCATCGTTTTCGTGGCTGTGGCGGTCATCACGATTGACATTCTGCCGCTATACAAGACATTTTCCGTTTCCCTGCGGCAAGCGGCCTTCCAGGTGGCCTCCATCATGAGCACCACGGGCTTTATCACGGCGGACTTCACTGTGTGGTCGCCGCTGAGCAAGATGGTGCTGCTTGGGTTGATGTTCGTGGGCGGCTGCGCAGGCAGCACCGCCGGCGGACTGAAGATGTCGCGGGTGACCATTCTGTGCAAAATGATCCGCCGCGAGCTGCGCCACACCCTGCGGCCGCGGATGGTGGACGTGATCAAAGTGGACGGACGCCCTCTCAGCGAGCAGACAGCGCACAGCGTGGCGGTGTATTTTGCGCTGTACATGATGTGCATCACGGGGCTTCTGGTGGCGCTGTCCTTCTCCCCCTTTGATCTGGAAACGAACCTGTTTGCCACCATCTCGTGCTTTAACAACGTGGGGCCGGGCTTCGGCATGGTAGGGCCGCTGGGGAACTACTCGCCGTATTCGCCGGTCATTAAGCTGTTTTTGTGCGCGGGGATGCTGCTGGGGCGGCTGGAGATATACCCGATGCTGCTGCTGTTTGTGCCGGCGGCGTGGCGAAAAAAATAACGATATATAAATTGCCACGGGCGGCGGGGCCTGTGGCAATTTTTTTGGCAGAGGGCGGAAAGCTGTTTTCCCCATGCGGATGATGGCGCGGCGCATGGGGCGGATCGTCACACCGGTGACATCGGTCACCGGTTCGCAATGACAGGGTTTTTGAAAAAGCGGTGTGTATCGGGTGGGGGCATTGCGCCCTATTGTTTTTCCGCAAAAAAATGCGCCCCAGCGGGGCGCAAAACGGAGAGAGAGGAAGAAAGCGTTAAAGCAGCGAGCACACAAGGCTCAGCTCGATAAACAGCAGGAAGCCCAGCGGCAGGCCGGTGATCCGGACAAATGCATTGAAGTTGCCTGTCGCCAGAAACACCATCGTCAGCACGATCACAGCCAGCAGCACCACAGCGGCCGCAGCACGAAGAGCAACCGTCTTTTTCATAATTCAGATCTCCTTTCAGATTTTGGTTTTCTTTTGTTTTGTCGGTTTCAGTATAGTAGGAGATCCGATATTTGTAAAATACGCAAAAACTAATCTGGCTATAGTTTTTTTCTATACCTTTGCCGCCTGCCGCAGCTGCTCAATATAGTTCAGCGTCATGGGGGAAGGCGCCATGTCCCGCCGCAGAATATACCCGATGGTGTGGAACTGTGCCGGCGCCAGAGGGATGCTGATGGAGTCCACCTGCGGGCTGGAGCCAACGCCTACATCGGGGCTGAAGCCGTGCAGCTCCCGAATCAGCTGATACTCGGTGGCTCGCTCCCGCACGCAGATGTTCTTGGGTGCATGCGCCGCCACAGCGGACAGACCCTCGAAGAAGAACTGCCCGTTGTGCTCCCCCTGCTCAAAGGTGATGCAGGGATAGGGCTTCAGATCCTCCAGCGTCAGTCTGCTGCGCCCGGCCAGCGGGTGGGTTCTGGCAATATACACCGCCGCCGGCACCTGTATCAGCTCCGTGAACTCCAGCTCCAGCTTACCGAACAGGCGCCGCAGGTAGCGCTCATTGTCCTCGTTCAGCGCCAGCACGCCTATTTCGCTGCGCAGCTGGCTCACGTCCTCCAGCACCTCGTAGGTGGTGGTTTCCCGAAAATGGAAGCTGTACCGCTGCCCGGCAAAGCCCTGCACCAGTTGGGAGAAGGCTCGCACGGTGAAATTGAAGTGCTGGCTGGACACGGCGAAGCGCTTTTCGCCCTGGCTGCTGCCGCCGAAGCGCTCCTGCATCAGCTGCGCCTGGGAGAGAAGCTGCCGCGCGTAGCCCAGAAACTCCTCCCCCTCCCGCGACACCACAACGCCACGATTGGTGCGGGAGAATATGGTCACGCCCATCTCCGCCTCCAGCTCCCGTATGGCGGTGGTGAGGCTGGGCTGGGAGATGAACAGCTTTTCGGCGGCGGCGCTGATGGTGCCGCACTCCGCTGCAGTGACGGCGTATTTTAATTGCTGCAAGGTCATGGTCGGCTCCCTCCTTTTTCCTCAGTGTACCGAATTTTGCGGCAAAAGTAAAGCTTTCCCCCACGGGCGCATACAATATGGCAGCAGAAAGGGGTGCTGGCATGGAAAACAAGCAGACCGTGGAGCAAAAGAGAGCCGTCTGGCAGCGGGTGGATCCCACCCTGCAGCCGTATCCGCCGCAGCAGTCGACAACGCAGCCGGCGGTGCAGCAGCCGGTGCAGCAGTCGGTAGACGTGTGCTGCATGGGCACGGCGGCGCAGGAGGATATCGACGTGATCCGCGGCTTCATCGAGGAGGAGCTGTCCGACCGGCGGAGCTATCTGGCCTGCGCGGCCTCGGCGCCCACGCCCGCCGCCCGCCAGCTCATGCGGCGGCTGGCAGCGGAGGAGGGCGGCCACGCACGTCGGCTCATGGGGGTGCATTACCTCATCACCGGCCAGAATTACAGTGCGGCGGTGCCGCTGCCGGCAAATATCCCCTGCACCGGCTCCTGGCGGGAGGTGCTACGGCTGCGGTATCACGAGGAGAGCTGCAGCGGGCTGAACTACCGCCGCGCATCGGAGGAGACCACCGACGAGTGTTTGTCGGAAATTCTGCTGGAGCTGTCCCACGACGAGTATCGCCACGCCCGCCAGCTTTTGTGTCTTTTGGAAAAGCAAATGCCGATTTAATAAATAGGTCTTGCATAAAGCGAAAATAACTGCTACAATACGGCTATCCTATATAAAACAGTTTGCGGAAAGGCTCCGCAGGCTGCCGATTTTTCTAAATTTAACTAAGGAGGATGCCCTTTATGAGAGATTGTATCAGCAGAGAAGCGGCGCTGGCCGCATTGAGGAAGTACAACAAGGAGCCGTTCCATCTCCAGCACGCCTTCACCGTAGAGGGCGTCATGCGGTGGTATGCCCAGCAGCTGGGTCATGGCGACGAGGCGGATTTCTGGGCAACGGTGGGTCTGCTTCACGACATCGACTTTGAGCAGTGGCCGGAGCAGCACTGTGTCAAGGCGCCGGAGCTGCTGCAGGAGGCCGGCTGCGGCGAGGATCTTATCCACGCCGTGTGCAGCCACGGCTACGGCATCTGCTGCGACGTGGAGCCTACCGAGGAGATGGAGAAGGTGCTCTTTGCTGCCGACGAGCTTACGGGGCTTATCGGCGCCGCCGCCCTCATGCGCCCCAGCAAGAGCGTGCAGGACATGGAGCTGAAAAGCATCAAAAAGAAGTTCAAGGATCGCAAGTTTGCCGCCGGATGCTCCCGCGACGTCATTATCACCGGCGCCGAGCGTCTGGGCTGGGAGCTGGATGAACTGCTGGAGAAGACGCTGGAGGCCATGCGCTCCTGCGAGGAGACCGTCGCCGAGGAAATGGCGAAGCTGTAAAGCCGAAAAAACGCAAATAGAAAAGGCACCCATAGGGGTGCCTTTCTTTTTGCGGCTGTCCGCAGGTATTGTTGTGCATGCAGTCAACGGTATGTTACTGAGACCCACGGATATTTTTCCTGAAGGTCACCGAAGATTTCCCGCATCGGAGCGGCATACTCCCGCAGCTCCCGGGGCATGGAGTCAAATCCTTTCACCACAATGTGCCTTTGTACCGGCTGCAAGAATACATCCGTCAGGCAATCCCACATGGCATCCCAGTTTTCCCCGTAATAGTCCGGAAACCCAAATGTCTTGCGGATGCGCCGGTGCAATGCGCCCCAGTCTTTACAGCCATCCAGGTGCAGGACAACGGGGTCAGTTGTAATGGGCATATAACCATAGTAATTCATAACGAAATTCCTTTCTGTCAAACAATCTCGACAAATGTGGCGTAATGGTCGTAAGTTGCAAAGATCAATCCGTCACTGGAGTAGAGAATTCGTTTTCCGCCCCGGAAACCGAAGGAATAATTGATATCAGCCTCGTACCATATTCGTTCCGGTACATCGGGGAGTCGCTTATCTCTGTTTTTGTAGACTCCCTTTGTCAGCATTTTACCAGGTGCAACAATGGAAAGATTTGCTAAAATCGGAATCCATCCTAACTGAGTAGCTTCACTCTCGGTTATGTAGTATCCGGGGAGCCGCCGAAAAGTTTTCAGCCACCAATCGGCACCCCGTAAGCCAAGCTTTGTCGCAGTGCCAGCCGCTTTTGTCTCTAAACATTGTATGGAGCAGCGGCAGTTAGGGTGGAGCGGCGGTTCTTCTGGAATAATTTCGTAGAGCAAGTAAACCTTTCCTTGCTGCTTTTTGCAGTCCATACATCTTCGAAAATCAAAGACGGATTTCCAATATTTATACTTTAGGCTGCGCACAAACTTCTTCCTTTCTACTATAACAGATTAGGCCATCCATGAAAAGGCTCTCATGTTATTATGTCAGACAGCAGTTTGTTGTCCTTATGTGTGCAACCCTCATGAAATTTTTGCAAAAAATTGCAATAATTTTCACGGTGTAAATTCCATAAAGCTCTGTATTTCAAGGGTTCACAGGCAAAAGGAAAAGGACTTCAAGTTTTTTCTTGAAGTCCTTTTTGGAGCAGGGTACGGGAATCGAACCCGCCTCCTCGGCTTGGGAAGCCGATGTACTACCGATGTACTAACCCTGCGCAGCGAAGCTATTATAGCAGAGAATTTCGTCCAATGCAACCGAAAAATGCCGTCCGGCATGATTTTTCTTTTTTACGCATAGGATAGCCCAGCAATTTTTGGGGAGGGCGAAGCATGAAAAAGAGGATCCCTGCGCTGCTTTTGGCGCTGCTCGTGTGCCTGCCGCTGCCGGCCTACGCCGTGGAGCTGCCTGTGCAGGCCAAGGCCACGCTGCTCATGGAGAAGGAAACGGGACAGGTGCTTTTCGCGCAGAACGAGCACGAGAAGCTGGAGCCGGCCAGCGTCACCAAGATCATGACCCTGCTGCTGACCATGGAGGCCATCGAGCGGGGAGAGCTGCACTACGAGGACATGGTCACCGTCAGCGCCAACGCCGCGTCCATGGGCGGCAGCCAGGTGTATCTGTCCGAAGGGGAGCAGATCACCGTGGAGGAGCTTTTGAAAGCCGTGTGCGTTGCCAGCGGCAACGACGCCGCCGTGGCGCTGGCGGAGGAAGTGTCGGGCGTCACGGAGCTGTTCGTGCAACAGATGAATAACCGCGCCAAGGAGCTGGGCATGGCGGACACCTGCTTTCTCAACCCCACGGGGCTGCCGGCGGAGGGGCACGTCACCTCGGCCTATGACATCGCCCTCATGAGCCGCGAGCTGATTTTGAAGCATCCGGATCTGCGCCGCTTCACCACCATCTGGATGGACACCATTCGCAACGGCTCCTTCAGCCTGTCCAACACCAACAAGCTCATCCGTTTTTATGACGGCGCCACAGGGCTGAAGACCGGCTCCACCGACGCCGCCGGCTACTGCATTTCCGCCACGGCGGAGCGGGGCGGCATGGAGCTTATCGCCGTGGTGCTGGGGGGTGAGACCAGCCAGCAGCGGTTTGAGGACGCCAAGACCCTGCTGAACTACGGTTTTTCCACCTACGCGCTGGCGGACGTCACCCCCGCCGAGATCCCCTCCGTCCCCGTGAAGCTGGGGCGCGATGCCTCCGTGGAGGCCATGCCGGAGAGCTGCAAGCTGCTGGTGGGAAAGGGGCAGGCCGGCAGCCTGAGCCAGACGATAACGCTGCAGGAGGATCTGGCTGCGCCGGTGGAGAAGGGGCAGACCGTGGGCACCCTCACGGTGCGGTGCGGCGATGCCACGCTGACGGAGCTGCCCCTCACGGCATCCCAGCCCGTGGAGCGCATGACGTGGGGCGACCTATTCCTGCGTCTGCTCGGCTGCGCCATTTTCGGCTGACGGCGGCGGATATGGTTTTTCCCATTGAAAACTGTCAAATGATGTTGGCGGATATGACGGATTTCTCTTGTGTTTTTTTCACCTGCGATGTAAGATAGGGAAAAGGACAAAAGAGGAGGCTTTTTACATGGTCTGTGTGGATCTTTCCAATATGCGGCAGTTCATTCCCCTGCCCTATGAAGCGGCGCTGACGCCCCGTCTGCGTCTGGCGCACGAGAAGCTGCTGCGCGGCACCGGCGCCGGCGGTGACTTCACCGGCTGGGTACATCTGCCAGAGCAGTATGACCGCGAGGAGTTCCGCCGCATTCAGGCGGCGGCCAAAAAGATCCAGAGCGATTCGCAGGCGCTGGTGGTCATCGGCATCGGCGGCTCTTATTTGGGGGCACGGGGCGTCATCGAGTGCCTCTGCTCGCCTAATTATAATCTGAAAAAGAAAAACACGCCCAATATCTACTTCGTGGGCAACGGGCTGGACAACGACCAGCTGGCGGAGGTGGAGGAACTGCTGGAGGGGCAGGATTTCTCCGTGAACGTCATCTCCAAGTCCGGCACCACCACGGAGCCGGCGGTGGCTTTCCGCTTTTTCCGCCGGCTGCTGGAGGAGAAGTACGGCGCCGAGGCTGCCGCAGGGCGCATCTACGCCACCACCGACCGCCAGAAGGGCGCCCTGAAGGCGCTGGCCACAGCGGAGGGCTACGAGAGCTTCGTGGTGCCCGACGACATCGGCGGCCGCTACAGCGTCCTCACGGCGGTGGGTCTGCTGCCCATAGCCGTGGCGGGCATCGACATTGAGCAGCTCATGGCCGGCGCCAAGTCCATGATGGACACCTGCGCCGCGGCGGATATGGAGAAAAACCCCGCCTGGCAGTACGCCGGCGCGCGGTACGAGCTGCAGCACAGGGGGCTGGAAATTGAGGTGCTGGCCTGCTTTGACCCCTTCTTCCGCTTCATGGCGGAGTGGTGGAAGCAGCTGTACGGCGAGTCCGAGGGCAAGGAGGACAAGGGGCTGTTCCCCGCCAGCGTGGAGTACACTGCCGACCTGCATTCCATGGGGCAGTATTTGCAGGAGGGGCGCCGCAACATGTTTGAGACTGTGGTGCGCTTTGCCCCCCGCGCCGACGAGCTGACCGTGCCCTATGACGAGGAAAACGGCGACGGGCTGAATTTCCTGGCCGGCAAGACCATGAGCGACCTGAAGCAGCAGGCCATGGACGGGACGCTCCTGGCCCATGTGGAGGGCGGCGTACCCAACATACGCATCAGCTGCGGCGAGCGTAATGCCTTCACTCTGGGCGAGCTGATCTACTTCTTCTGCTATGCCTGCGGCCTGTCCGGCTACCTGCTGGACGTGAACCCCTTCGACCAGCCCGGAGTGGAAGCATATAAGAAAAACATGTTTGCCCTTCTCGGCAAGCCCGGCTACGAGGAGCTGGGAAAGACCCTGCGGGAGAAGCTGGGAAGATGATCGTGAAGAATTGATGAATTTTGCTTTCTCCATTGCCATTTGAAAATAAATATGGTATAGTAGGGGCAAGCAAACCGCAAATTGACAAAGGAGTGATTTCTTATGGTTAGACTGATCATGGGGGCAAACGGAGCCGGCAAGACAAAGCAGCTCATCGACCTCATTCACAGCGCCGTTGAGTCCGAAAACGGCAGCGTGGTCTGCATCGAGCCGGGTGCGGACATGACCTTCGACATTAAGTCCAGCGTTCGTCTGGTGAATGCCAAGGAGTATGATCTGAATTCTTTTGAGTGCCTGCGGGGCTTCGTCAGCGGCCTCTACGCCGGCAATTACGATATTTCCCATGTGTTCGTGGACAATCTGGCAAAGAT
>OMQS01000027.1 GCA_900313295.1 uncultured Eubacteriales bacterium | reverse complement strand
TCCGGCCCCGCCAGCTCCCGAATGTAGTCGGCGATGCCGTGCTCATACACAAAGTCCTCCGTGTCGAAGGCGGCGCCGTTCTGGCTGCGCAGCCGGAAGGTCACGCCGGCGTTCACCACGGCCTGCCGCTTCATCACGTCCTGATAGTACGACAGGGGGATGCTGATGTCGGTAAAAACCTCCAGATCCGGCAGCCAGTGGATGCGGGTGCCGGTTTTGCGCTTCTGGCTCTCGGGCAGGGGACGGCTCTGCAGCTGCCCCACGATCTCGCCCTTTTCAAAATGCAGGGAGTATTCCTTCCCTTCCCGCCACACGGTCACGTCCATGTAGCGGCTGGCGTACTGCGTGGCGCAGGAGCCAAGGCCGTTCAGCCCCAGCGAAAACTCATAGTTCTCGCTGTTTTCGTTGTCATATTTGCCGCCGGCGTACAGCTCGCAGAACACCAGCTCCCAGTTGTAGCGCCCCTCTTTTTCGTTCCAGTCCACGGGGCAGCCGCGCCCCATGTCCTCCACCTGAATGGAGAGATCGGCAAATTTTGTCACGGTGATGAGCCGCCCGTGCCCCTCCCGCGCCTCGTCGATGGCGTTGGACAGTATCTCAAAAACGGCGTGCTCGCAGCCCTCCAGCCCGTCGGAGCCGAAGATGACCCCCGGGCGCTTGCGCACGCGGTCTGCGCCCTTGAGGCTGGAAATGCTTTCGTTGTTGTAGGTCTTTTTCGTTGCCATAGATCCCTCCTGCCGGCGATTCCGGCCATATATTATTATTTTACCGCATTTTTCCCGTTCTGGCAAGTGCTGCGCCGGAGTCTGACAAAAAGACGGACAAGCTTCAAAAATGTTAGAGCTTCCGCCTTTCTGCGTCAAAAAAGCAACCGCCGGAAAACAGCCCCATATAAAGGGTTTTGCACATTATCCACAGAGTTTTCCACATTGTTATGTAAACAGAAAATCCGCGGAAAAGTTGCATAATTTCTCTTGTATACATAAAATGCCCGCCCCGACGCCACCATACCGCCTTTTACGCAAAAAAATAAAAAAAGCCACAGGCAATGCCCGTGACCTTCCCGAAGACGTTCCTGCAATGCGTAGGGGGCGGCCTTTGCGGTCGTCTACCTCTGCGCGCCACCATGTCATTCGCAGGGGCGGGCGACCCTGCCCGCCCCTGCAAGGGGAATTATAAATTTCTGTAGGGAACGATGCCCGCATCGTCCCGTATGCACCGCACCCGCAACAATGCACCCGTAGGGATTGGCGATTGCCCACCGTCGTGCCAAGCGATCCTTGTCTGCTGACGCAGCCGCCAATCGGGGCTTCTCCTCGAAACCGGCTCGCTTCCTCCGCCGCCGGCGGCGTTGGAGTCGATCCCCTCGCCCTGCCGATGACCGCTAAATTTTTCAAAAGTGCTTCACCTGTCCCGCCAGCAGCAGCTCCGGCAACAGCCACAAAAGCTGAAACAGCACCAGCCGCATGGGCGTCAGCGAGGCGTATCCCCCCACGCCCGTGAGGTAGTAGCACAGCCAAAGACCCGCGGCCGCCGCCAGCACCGCCAGCGCCGTGCTCCACCGCACCGCCAGCAGCAGCTTCCGGCTGCCCAGCACCGTTTCGGCGTAGGGCATCAGCCCGTCCCGATACAGCAGCGCATAGGCCGGCGCGCTGCGCCTTGCCTTCTCCAGCAGGGACAGCCGCGTGGCCACATCGGGGTAGATGGGCTTGGCGTCCACCTTGAAGCACCGCCGCAGAAAGTCCGGCGTGAGGTTGCTGCCCCGCACCGCCAGCACCGGCGTGATCCGGTTGCGCCGCAGCGTCCGCAGCGCCCAGTCCACGTTGCGGGAGGGCTGATAGCGCAGGGCAAAAATGGCCGTGAGCTGGCCGTCCACCGCCAGAAACAGACCCGACGGGACTTTCAGCTCCTTGGGCAGACGCACCTTCTGCCTGCGCATGAAGTAGGCGCTGCCAAGCAGCACCGTTTCGCCGTGGATGGTGCCGCCTGCGCCGCCCTCCTCATACCAGCGGAAGTCGTCCAGCCGTTCGGCGTGGCCGCCTTGATCCGAGAGGAGCTGCTCCAGTATGGGCAGCGCCTGGCTGTCCGCCGCCCGCGCCACCGTCACCGCGTAGCTCAGCACACGCCCCAGCTCCTCGCCGTAGATCTTCATGCCGTTGAGGGTCAGGGTTCCGGCGGGGAACAGGTCTTCGTCCGTGATAACAATGCGTTTTGCGCCGCTGATGGCCTTTGCGCCGCAGTAGCCCGCCACGGCGCAGCCGCTGTGGCTCAGCCGCCGGTTGAGGAAAAACAAGGGCAGCGCCCCCGCCAGCGGCCACGCCAGGGGCATAGCCGCCGCTAAAAGAGCCGAAAGCACCCACAGCGGCTGGGTCGGCTGCGCTCCGGACAGGCACACCACCCCCGTCAGCACGCAGGCGGTGGCCAGCAGCAGCGGCAGCACCGAGTTTTGCCATTTTTCGGGCAGATCGGGGGTCATGGTGTGGGTGTAGAACCCCTCCGGCCGCCCCCGCTGCTTCATGGCGCCGGCCTCGGTCTTCTCCACGCCCCAGGGGGGATTGCCCCCCAGATCCGCCAGACGAAAGCTCTCCCGCCGCGCGGCGCAGCGCAAAAATACCCCCCACTGGCAGAAAAACACCACCAGCGCTGCCGCTCCGGCCAAGGGCAGATGCGCCCCGCCCCGCAGCAGGCACCATGCGCAGTCGCCCAGACACGCCAGCGTCAGCAGCAGGGCGCCCCATGCACAGGTAAAGCGCTTTTTTTGCAGATTTTCTATCATATCCCGCCACAAAGGCAGAGCCAGCAGCGCCTGCACCAGCAGAAGCCCGCCCACCACGCCGAAGCGCAGGTAAGCTCCCTGCGTCCACATTTCCGGCAGGGCAAAGCACTCCTCCGCCACCGTGACGCCCGCCAGCAGCACCGCCGGAATACAGCACCGCAGAGCGGCTCTCCGATGGCGACGGCACAGCCGCTTCTGCTCAAATTCCGCGTCGTCCATGGACGGCTCCTCCACAGGCGGGGGCGCGTCGTCCAAATCACTTAAATCGTCCGAGTCTACTTCGTCGTCTTCGCCGTCGTCCGGCGCTTTTTTCTCCGCTAGGCTGCGGAGAAGCTGCTTCGCGGCCGCCAGCCTTGCCCGACGCAGGGCAGCGCGGCGGCGTCTGCGCTCTTCCCGCTCCTGCTCCTCCCGCTCCTGCTGCCGCTGGGCGGACTCCTCCTCCATCACGGCGGACACCGTCCGACCCATCACGTCCTCCACGGACACCAGCCGCTCTTTTGCGTCCGGCTCCTCCGCAGGCTCGTTCTGCACCGGTTTGTCTCCCGCAGGCTCCTCCGCGGGCGGTTTCTCCGCAGCAGGCTCCTCTGCGGCGGGGGCAGCTTTGGCGAGCGGCGCTTCCGGCTGTGCTTTTTCTGGCTCTCCGGCCGCAGGACGCGCCGAAGCGCCCGTGCCGAACTCCGCCAGAATGTCGTCCAGCGAAAATTCCTCCGACACGGGTGTGTCCCCCAGCAGCTGGCTTGTGTCTGCCAGCGTCCGATTCAGTTCTTCCTCCGTGTATTTGCTCATAGTCCTCGCTTTACATCCGGCGGCGCACCGCCTCATATAACAGAATGGCCGCTGCGGCGCTGGCGTTCAGGGACGAAATGTGCCCCTTCATGGGAATGCTCACCAGAAAGTCGCATTTCTCCCGCACCAGCCGTCCTATGCCGCTGCCCTCGGAGCCGATGACGATGGCCGCCGGCCCCTTGAGATCGGCGTCGTACAGGCTGGTCGTCCCCTCGGCGGCGGTGCCATAGACCCACACGCCCTTTTTCTTCAGCTCCTCCAGCGTGGCGGGGAGGTTGGCCACCCGCGCCACGGGCATATAGCTCACCGCGCCGGCGGAGGTCTTGCCCACAATGGCCGTCAGCCCCGCCGAGCGGCGCTTGGGAATGATAACGCCGTGGGCGCCGGCGCACTCTGCCGTGCGCAAAATGGCGCCCAGATTGTGGGGGTCGGAAATTTCGTCGCACACCACCAGCAGCGGCGCTTCGCCCTTTTCGGCGGCGGCGTCCAGCAGGGACTGCACGGACACATACTCCCGCATGGCCGCCAGGGCGATGACCCCCTGATGGGCGTGGGTGCGGCTCATGCCGTCCAGCTTGCGCCGGTCGGCCTCCACCACCACGATGCCCTTTTCGCGGGCGCGGGAGGCGATGTGGCCGAGGGTCTTGTCCGTTTCTCCCTTGGCCAGATAAATTTTGTCAATATTCTCGCCGGAGCGCAGCGCCTCGATAACGGCGTTGCGTCCCTCGATGATGCCGTCCGCCTCCGCCTGGGGCAGGGGCTTCTGCCTGTCGTTCTCTCTCATAGCTCGTCCTCGCTGAAAAAATATATAAAAATAGTATAGCACACACGGGACATAATAGAAAGGTCAATTCATAGAAATTTTACACGGCGGGGGAACTTCCGCCCTTGTTTGCTTTTGCTTTGTATGATATACTTCCATTGATCGCAATGTCTTTCTAAGCGGAAGGAGGCCGACTATGGACTCAAAAAACAATAAGAACAACAAAAACAGCAAAAATAACCGAAACCTTCGGGGTGTGCTGGTGCTGCTGGCCTGGGCGGTGGTGCTGACCATCGGCTTTAACTATTTCGCCGCCTACACCGGCAACGCGGCCAACAAGGCCACCAGCTTCGAGGTGGATTTCAGCGCTCTGGCCGATCTGGTGCGGGAGGACAAGATCGCCCGCGTGGAGTTCGAGGACAGCAAGATCTTTGCCACCCCCATCGACGGATACGTCTATACCGACAACAGCGGCAAGACCCCCAAGACCTACACCAACTCCGAAAAAACCAAGGTCATCCTCTATACCACCCACATCAACAGCACCAGCTTCTATGAGCTGCTGGACGAGCACCATGTGGCCTACACTGCCCCCGTGCAGGAGCAGATGAGCCCCATTCTGCAGTTCATGATCTCCTATATCCTGCCCACCATCCTCATGCTGGGCGCCTTCATGCTGGTGATGCGCCTGCTGAGCAGGAGCAGCGGCGGCATCGGCGGCATCGGCAGCGTGGGCAAGTCCAACGCCAAGGTATATATGGAAAAGCAGACCGGTGTCACCTTCAAGGACGTGGCCGGACAGGACGAGGCCAAGGAATCTCTGGAGGAGATCATCGACTTCCTCCACAACCCCGGCAAGTATACCGCCATCGGCGCCAAACTCCCCAAGGGCGCCCTGCTGGTGGGCTCTCCCGGTACCGGCAAGACGCTGCTGGCCAAAGCTGTGGCGGGCGAGGCCAACGTGCCGTTCTTCTCCATCTCCGGCTCGGACTTTGTGGAGATGTTCGTGGGCGTGGGTGCCAGTCGTGTGCGTGACCTGTTCAAGGAGGCCGCCAAGGTTGCTCCCTGCATCATCTTCATCGACGAGATCGACACCATCGGCAAGTCCCGCGACGCCAGCCGTTTCGGCGGCAACGACGAGCGGGAGCAGACCCTCAACCAGCTGCTGGCGGAGCTGGACGGCTTCGACCCCAGCAAGGGCGTCATCGTCCTGGGCGCCACCAACCGCCCTGAGGTGCTGGACAAGGCGCTGCTGCGTCCCGGCCGTTTCGACCGCCGCATCACCGTGGATCGTCCCAACCTGGCAGGCCGTCTGGCCACCCTGCAGGTGCACACCAAGAATATCCATCTGGCCGAGGACGTGAATCTGGAGAAGATCGCCCAGGCCACCGCCGGCTGCGTGGGCGCCGACCTTGCAAACCTCGTCAATGAGGCCGCCCTCCGCGCCGTGCGCAAGGGGCGCAAGGCCGTGAATCAGAACGACCTGCTGGTGGCCTTCGAGGTGGTCATCGCCGGCTCCGAGAAGAAGGGCACCGTCATCACCGACGAGGAAAAGCGCATCATCGCCTACCACGAGGTGGGTCACGCGCTGGTGGCCGCCAAGCAGAAGAATGCCCAGCCCGTCAGCAAGATCACCATCGTCCCCCACACCCAGGGCGCTCTGGGCTACACCCTCCATCTGCCGGAGGAGGAGAAGTTCCTCATGTCCAAGGAGGACATTCTGACAGAGATCCGCACTCTGCTGGCCGGCCGCTCCAGCGAGGAGATCGTGTGCAATACCATGACCTCCGGCGCCGCCAACGACATCGAGCGTGCCACGGAGATGGCGCGGAATCTGGTGGCCCGCTTCGGCATGTGCGACGAATTTGACATGATGGCCCTCGGCACCATCCAGAGCCAGTATCTGGACGGCGGCTACTCCATGACCTGCGCCCAGGAGACCTACGCCGCGGCGGATCGTGAGACCATCAAGATCATCCGCCAGTGCCATCAGGAGGCCAAGCAGATTCTGCGGGATAATCGGGAGCTGCTGGACAAGATCGCCGCCTACCTGCTGAAGAAGGAAACCATCACCGGTCAGGAGATGATGGCCATCATCGAGGGCAGAGATCCCGAGACCGTGGACAACTACGGCGCCACCCGCGAGGACAGCACGCCCCAAAAGGCGTTCCGCCCCTCTGCGCCCAACGTCATCGAAGCGCCCGCCAAGCACATCAACATCGTCTCCGAGCCTATCCCCATGCCGGATTTCGACCATCCGGAGGATAAACCCGAAGAAAAGCCGGAAGAAAAACCGGAGGACAAGCCGCAGGCCGATAAACCCGACGACACCCCCACCGAGGAATAAAGAAAAAGCCGCAGAGCCATTCGCTGCTCTGCGGCTTTTGTTTTTGAAAAACTATCCTCTGTCATTCCGAGGGAGCGAAGCGACCGTGGAAACCGTACTCTTTCCGCGCCGATCATCGTAAAACGCAGAAACCGCCACTCCGGCAAGTGACGGCTTCTCTCATGAAATCTTAGCTTTCCTGGGCAGACCGCTTGTCGCAGCGCCCTTTCTGTGTTCATTATAGCAATTTTCCGGCCTTGTCAAGTGGGGCTGCCGGCCTTCCCCGTCTGCTCTGCCAGCCACGGCAGCGCCTTTTCAAACTCCACGCCGTACCAGCTGGCCGCGGGGTCTGCACAGGTGCAGCGGATGCACTCCAGCGTGAAGTCCACCGCCAGCCGGACGGCCTCCTCCAGCGTCCGCCCCTGCATCATGCCGCCCAGCAGCGTGGCGGTGAAAATGTCGCCGGTGCCGTGGAAGGTGGCGTGAATTTTCTCGTTAAAATAGGTAAAGTACCGCCCTGTGTCGCGGTCGTAGGACATGGCGCCCAGATGCTCGTCGTCAAAGCTGACGCCGGTGAGCACTACGCGGGGAGCGAGCGCCGACAGCTTTCGCAGCAGCTCCCGCACAAAGGCTTCGTCGGGATCCCCCCGATAGGGCGTGTCCGTCAGCAGGCAGGCCTCCGTCAGATTGGGCACCAGCACGTCCGCCCGCTGGCAGACCTTTTTCATATATTGCGGAAAATCCGGCGCAAAGGGCTTGTAGAGCCGCCCGTGGTCGGCCATGGCCGGATCCACCACGATGAGGGTGTCCTCCGCGCGCAGCAGGTCGAACACCCGGCACACGGCCTCCGTCTGTCGGGGCGAGGCCAGATAGCCGCTGCCGATGGCGTCCAGCTTCACCTGCTGGCTTTTCCAGTGGCGGGCAATGGGCAGCAGCTCGTCCGTCAGGTCGCGGCAGGTGAAGTCGGGAAAAATGGTGTGGGTGCTCAGCACCGCCGTGGGGATCACGGCGCACTCCACCCCCATCACCGCCAGCACCGGCAGCGCCACCGTCAGGGAGCACCGGCCGAGGCAGGAGATGTCCTGTATGCTTGCCACTCGTTTCATGGTCAGCCCCTCGCCTTTCTTCGTCAGTCGCCGATAGCATAGCACACGGCTGGGTATAATAATAGACCCAATTTTGCATCGCCGGATAATACCAGACGGAAAATCCCCTTGTTTCCGCCGCAGAAGTATGCTATACTTGCAC
>OMQS01000121.1 GCA_900313295.1 uncultured Eubacteriales bacterium | reverse complement strand
TGCCGTTTTCGTCGAAGATCTGAGACATGCCAACTTTCTTGCCGATGATTGCTTTCATGTATGATCCTCCTTAAAGGTTATTGGTCGGCATAGTTCAATCTGCATTGGGTACAGACCGCTTGCTCTGCCGACGTAACCCCGCCCGTCTCACGCAAGTCGACGGACGATGGGCTTGCAAGCAATGATGATTGTTGTGCGCCCTCCGGCGCTGGGGTCGGGTTTGAGATGCGCTATATTATATAAGGTATAATTACAGCTTGATCTCGATTTCCACACCCGCGGGCAGATCCAGAGCCATCAAGGCTTCCACGGTCTTGGGGTTGGAATTGGTGATGTCGATCAGTCTCTTGTGGGTGCGGCGCTCGAACTGCTCACGGCTGTCCTTATACTTGTGGGTAGCGCGCAGGATGGTGACGATCTCCTTCTTGGTGGGCAGAGGGATGGGGCCGGACACGGTAGCGCCGTTGCGCTTGGCGGTCTCCACGATCTTCTCTGCGGACTGGTCGATGACCTGGTGGTCATAGGCCTTCAGGCGAATGCGGATCATTTCTTTTGCCATTTGGTTTGTTCCTCCATTTTTTCGTACGGTTTTTGTTTTGCGAGGGCCGCTTTCCGTACGGCGAGAAGAATTTCTATACGCTCATCCGTGCGTATCATTCCGACTCATAAGAAACACCGGCACGAACTCCGGCCGGTGTCACTCTGGCACAGCGATCTACGCTGGCGTAGAGGTTCTTCTCAGCCGCCCGATTATCGGACATACTCCCCGAAAGTTACCTCCTTGCGGAGCAATCTCTCGGTTCATCGCATTTGTAAACGCTCCCGGGTGTGTAGCACCCATGATGCGCGTACCTGCTTATAATATAGGAAAACCCCCTTTTTGTCAAGGGGATTTTCTCTTATTTTTATAAAATTTTGAAATATTTTTGTGAGGGACGACGAATTTTTTCAGTGGGGACGTCCCAGCCCCTCCGGCAGCCCCAAAACATAGTCCGCGCTGACCTCATACAGCAGGCAAAGCGCCCGCAAATGCCGCATGGGCAGCTCGTTTATGCCCTTTTCATACCGGGCATACACCTGCTGCGTAGTCCCCAGCGCCGCCGCCACCTGCGCCTGGGTCAAGTCGCTGTCCTCTCGCAGCACCCGCAAAATTTCCATATAGTCAGCCATAGCGTTGTTTCGCCCCCATCCTGTAAAGACCGGCGCGGAAATTTATCCGCGCCGGTCAGCTTATTTCCCAAGCACAATGTCATTGCGAACCAGTGCGCACACTGGTGTGGCAATCCGTTTCCCTTGCGAAAAGGACGGATTCCCACGGTCGCTCCGCTCCCTCGGAATGACACAGAGGAGATTTAGTACGCCACGCCCCAGTAAATATCCGTGGTGCATTCCTTGCCGCACACAGGGCACTTGCCCGTGGTGCCGGACTGCTTCAGGGGCATGCAGCGGCTGGAGACGCCCGCCTTTTCCTTCATGGCCAGTTCGCACTCCAGACTGCCGCACCACTTGGTGCGGGCAAAGCCGCCCTTGCCCTGCGCCATCTCCTTGACCTCCTCCCAAGTGGTGAAGTCGAAGGTGTTGTCCTCCAGATTCTTCTCCGCCATAGCGTAGAGGTTGTCGTGGATGTCCTTCAGCAGCGTCTGCACGGCGCTCTCCAAGTCAGCCAGCGGCACGAAGCTCTTCTCGCCGGTGTCACGGCGGGCAATGCAGCACTGCTCTTTTTCCATGTCCTTGGGGCCGATCTCCACCCGCAGGGGCACGCCCTTCATCTCATACTGGGCGAACTTCCAGCCGGGGGACTGCTCGCTGCTGTCCATCTTCACCCGCAGACCGGCCTTCTCCAGCCGATCACACAGCGCAGCGGCGGCGTCCAAAACGCCGGCCTTATGCTGGGCGATAGGCACTACCACCACCTGAATGGGTGCCACCGCCGGAGGCAGAACCAGACCGTTGTTGTCCGAATGGGTCATGATACAGGCGCCGATGAGGCGGGTGGTGCTGCCCCAAGAGGTCTGGAAGGGGTACTGGAGCTTGTTGTCCCGACCGGTGAAGGTGACGTCGTAGGCGCGGGAGAACTTGTCACCGAAGTAGTGGCTGGTGCCGGACTGGAGCGCCTTGCGATCCTTCATCATGGCCTCGATGGTGTAGGTAGCCTCGGCACCGGCGAACTTCTCCTTCTCGGTCTTGCGCCCCTTCACCACGGGCATAGCCAGCGCGTCCCGACAGAAGTCGGCGTAGCAGTTGAGCTGCTGCTCCGTCTCGGCAATAGCCTCCTCGGCGGTCTCGTGGATGGTGTGCCCCTCCTGCCACCAGAACTCGCGGCTGCGCAGGAACGGCCGAGTGGTCTTTTCCCAGCGGATGACGGAGCACCACTGGTTATAGAGCATGGGCAGCTCCCGATAGCTCTGCAAAACGTTATGCCAGTGGTCGCAGAACATGGTTTCCGAGGTAGGGCGGAAGGCCAGCCGCTCCTCCAGCTTCTCGCTGCCGCCGTGGGTGACCCAGGCCACCTCCGGCGCAAAGCCCTGCACCAGCTCCCCCTCCTTTTTCAGCAGGCTTTCGGGGATCAGCACCGGCATAGCCACGTTCACATGTCCGGTCTTTTTGAACATGCCGTCCATGATGCGCTGGATGTTCTCCCAAATGGCGTAGCCATAGGGGCGCAGGATCATGAAGCCCTTCACGGAGGCATAGTCCACCAGCTCCGCTTTCAGGCAAATGTCGGTGTACCACTTGGCGAAATCCACCTCCATAGGGGTGATGGCTTCCACGTTTCTCTGATCTTTTGCCATGATGTTTCTCCTAACTTTTTCTATAAAATGATTTCCAAAATAAATTTTTCCGAATAAATATTGTATCGTGCGGGCTGCGGATTGTCAAGGCCGCAGCCCGCCCCGGTTTTCAGCTCTGGGTGAGAATGTCCCACGCCACCGGCCGGTTAAACAGCTCCCGCACCTGCTCAAATTCTCTCGTCTGCCCCAGGATCCACATGAGCTTGCACACGGCGGCCTCCGTGGTCATGTCGAAGGCCTCCAGCAGGTGCAGCGTGCTCTTTAAGTGTCCGCCTACGTGGTACACCGACAGGTCGCTGCCCTCGTTGGGCACCTGGGTAGTCATCACCACGATCTTGCCCCGCTCCACCGCCTGCCGCACCACAGGGTAGAACTCCTCCCCGTCGTACTCCGGCAGGCCGCCCACGCCGAAGCTCTCCACCACGATGCCGTCGTAGTGCTCCATCATGAAGGCCACCAGCTCCCGCTTAGTGCCGGGGATCAGCTTCAGAAGCCCCACGTTCCGGCACAGTTTGTCATAAAAAACAGGCCGCGGCAGGCTCTCCGTGCGGATGTATTGCAGCAACCGCTCATCCTGCAGCACCGCAAGGTCGGGGTAATTCACGCTGGAAAATGCCTGGAAGCTCTTGGAAAAAGTCTTGCGGGCGCGGGTGCCCAGAATCACCTTGCCGTTAAAAACGATCTGCACGCCGCCGCAGCCCCGACAGGCGTAAAGAAAGGCGTCCGTCAGGTTGCGCTTGGAGTCCGTGCCGTCGAACCAGATGGGCTTCTGCGCGCCGGTAAGCACGATGGGCTTGGGGCTGCCCTGCACCAGATAGCTCAGCGCCGCCGCGGTGTAGGCCATGGTGTCCGTGCCGTGGCTGATGACGAAGCCGTCGTAGGCGTCGTAGTTTTTCCGCAGGGTGTCCACCACCCCCAGCCAGTTTTCCGGACGGATGTTGGTGCTGTCCAGATTATACACCTGCAGGCAGTCCACATGGCACAGCTTGCCGATGTCGGGAATGAACTCCAGCAGCTGCTGCGTGTTCAGCTCCGGCGCAAGCCCCTCGGGGGTCATCTCCGAGGCGATGGTGCCGCCGGTGCCGATCATGAGAATTTTTTTCATAGTCACCTCTTACAGATCCCGATTTTCCAGCGCCGCCAAGCCAAAGCGTGCCGCCCGAAGGATCCCCTCCTTTTCCGTCTCCTCGGCGGCGTCATACCGCTCTCGCAGTTCCTGCAAAAACAGTCCTCGCAGGGAATCCTCTCCGCAGTGCGCCCAAATATCCTCCTCCGGATAGGTCTCGTCCGTCAGCTCCAGCGCGGCGCACAGACCTGCCAGCTCCGCCTGCAGCGCCGCGAGGGACAGCTCTCCCCGACGGGCGCCGGTGAGCAGCACGCGGCAGATGTCCTGCCCGCAGTCCGGCTCCAGCGCCTGCCGAACGGCCTCCGCCGGCTCGCGCTCCGTGATGTCCGCCGTGACGCTCTGGTAGCGGCGCAGAGCGAAGGGCACGAACTCCATGTCCGCCCCTTCGGGCGTGACCTCGCCGAACAGAAAGCCCTTGTCGCCGGTTTCGTCAAAGCCGCGCCCGGGCAGGCAGCCGGAGTAGGCATAGGCGGTCTTTCCCGCCCACTGCACGCCGCCGAAGCGGTGCACATGCCCCAGCGCCAGATAGGTGAGGTCGGTTTTTTTGATCTCCGACGGCGCAATGGCGCGGTACTTGCTCTCGCCGCGGGTCACTTCGCCGTGCAGAATGCCCAATCGGATGGGCGCGTCGCCACCGGCAAAGGCCGCGCCGTCAAAGGGCTGCCACTCCTCGGCGGCGGTGAAGGCGGCGCCGGTGACGGAGGCGTTCAGCTCCGGTAAAAGCACCGTCCGGGGGGTGCGGCCGGTGAAAATATGCACGTTTTCCGGCCAGTCCACGGCGTCGTAGCTGCTGCCGGCGGCATAGAAATCATGGTTGCCGGGCGCCAGAAACACCTTGCCCCGAAAACGCGCCAGAGCAAGCGCCAGTGTGCGGGCGGTCTGGCTGAAAAGGCTCTCGGAGTCAAACAGATCCCCCGCCAGCAGCATGACGTCCGCGGCGTGGTCGTTGCCCCAGTCCACCATGCGGCGCAGGGTGTCCCGACTCTCCTGCCGGAAAAGCGCCGCTTTTTCATCGCCGAGCCCTGCAAAGGCGCTGTCCAAGTGCAGGTCGGCGGCGTGGAGGATCCTCATGCCTCCGGCTCCTCCTGCCAGCCCTTGCACACGTCCACCCACTCCACGAAGTTCTCGCCGCAGCAGCGCTCCAGCTCGTCGCAGGTAAGCTCAATGGCGGAAGCGGCGCTGCCCACAGCGGGAAACACCGTGTCAAACCGCTTCAGCGACACGTCCAGATACGTCTTCACGTCCGCAGGCAATGCGAAGGGACACACGCCGCCCACGGCGTGGCCGATGCGCTCCACCGCCTCCTCGGGGGTGAGCATTTTGGCCTTGGTATGGAAAAAATGCTTATACTTGCTGTTATCCACCTTGGCGTCGCCTGCGGCCACCACCAGAACGGGGGTCTCGTCCACCTTAAAGCTCAGGGTCTTGGCGATGCGGGCAGGCTCCACGCCCACGGCCACCGCTGCCAGCTCCACCGTGGCGCTGGACACGGTGAACTCCCGCATGCGGTCAGCCACGCCATAGCCCTTCAGATATTCTCTCACTTTTTCAACTGACATGATGGTATCCTCCTTACAGAACTTCTATACGCTCCACACCGACGCACAGGCCGGTGCCGCTGTCCAATGTAAAAATGGCGCCCTGCAGCTTGCAGGCTCCCTCCGCCGTCCGGTAGCGCCCCGGCAGGCCGCCCAGAAAAAACTCCACCGACTGTTCCGGCCGGATGCCCAGCACGGATTCCCTCGGCCCCGTCATGCCCAGATCGGTGATGTATCCCGTGCCCTTGGGGCATACGTGCTCGTCGGCGGTGGGGACGTGGGTGTGGGTGCCCCAGAGGGCGCTGACCCGCCCGTCCAGATAGTAGGACATGGCCAGCTTTTCGCTGGTGGCCTGGGCGTGAAGATCCACCAGAACAAAGGTGGGCTTGTCCGCGTTTTTAAGCACTCGGTCGGCGGTGGTAAAGGGGTTTTCGGCGTTGAAATCCAGACCGCAGCGGCCGATGAGGTTCAGCACCCCCACCTGCACACGCCCGCAGTCATACACCCCCCAGCCCTTGCCCGGCGCGCGGCCGGTATAATTGGCAGGGCGGAGGATATAGGGGTTTTCCTCCAGAAAATGGGCGATCTGCATCTTGCCGAAGGTGTGGTTGCCCAGGGTGATAACGTCCGCGCCGGCGGCAAAAATATCCTCGGCCTGGGCGGGCAGCAGACCGTTTCCCGCAGCGTTTTCGGCGTTGACCACCGCGAAGTCAATGCCCTTTTCCTGCTTCAGCCGCCCCAGATGGCGGCGCAGGAAGGCCACGCCGCTCTCACCTGTTATGTCGCCCACGGCCAGCACCTTGAAATGCATGCCCCACGCCTCCGTTTCCCTTCGATTTCGTTTCAATACCAATTATATATAAAATGCCCGCCCCGCGCAAGCGGCAAACGCTGTTTTTCGCCACAAAAACGCTTCGCAGAATTTGCCGCTCGCATGCGGCAAAAAAATAAAATCATTTTTTCCCGCGACATGGGCGTGGGGGAAAATACCTCCCCCGGCTGCCAGTGTGGAATTTTGCCGCTTGCGGCAAAATTATGCGCGAAGCAGCCTGCAAAAACTCCCCTCACGAAAAATACTGCGTGTACGCTTGCGTACACGCAGTATTTTTCGTGAATGATCTTATTTGGCGTACTCCACGACCTTGGTTTCCCGCAGGACGTGCACCTTGATCTGGCCGGGATACTCCAGCTCGCTCTCGATGCGGCGCGCCAGATCGTGGGCCAGGATCACCATCTGATCCTCGGACACCTGCTCGGGCTTCACCATCACGCGCACCTCGCGGCCGGCCTGAATGGCGTAGCTCTTCTCAACGCCGGGATAGTCGCTGGTGATCTCCTCCAGCTTCTCCAGACGCTTGATATAGTTTTCCAGATTCTCGCGCCGTGCGCCGGGGCGGGCTGCGGAAACGGCGTCCGCCGCCTGCACCAGACAGGCCACCAGCGTCTTGCACTCCACGTCGCCGTGGTGCGCCTGAATGGCGTGGATGATGTCTTCCTTTTCCTTGTACTTGCGGCAGAACTCCACGCCCAACTGGATGTGGGTGCCCTCCATCTCGTGGTCAACGGCCTTGCCGATGTCGTGCAGCAGGCCGGCGCGCTTGGCAGCCGTCACATCGGCGCCCAGCTCCGCCGCCATCATGCCGGCGATGTGGGACACCTCGATGGAGTGCTGCAGCACGTTCTGGCCGTAGCTTGTGCGGTAGTGCAGGCGACCCAGCAGCTTCTGCAGCTCCGGATGCACGCCCCGCACGCCGGTCTCCAGCACGGCGCGCTCGCCCTCGGCGCGGATCACGGCGTCCACCTCGCGGCGCGCCTTCTCCACCATCTCCTCGATGTGGGTGGGATGGATGCGGCCGTCGGCAATGAGCTTCTCCAGCGCCAGGCGAGCCACCTCGCGGCGGACAGGCTCAAAGCAGGACACGGTGATGGCCTCAGGGGTGTCGTCGATGATGAGATCGGCGCCGGTAAGAGTCTCCAGCGTGCGGATGTTGCGGCCTTCGCGGCCGATGATGCGGCCCTTCATCTCGTCATTGGGCAGGGGAACCACACTGACGGTGATCTCGGCCACATGGTCTGCGGCGCAGCGCTGGATGGCAGTGGCCACGATCTCGCGGGCGCGCTGATCTGCCTCGTCCTTGGCGCGGGCTTCGATCTCTTTGATCTTCATGGCGGTCTCGTGTGTGACCTCCGACTCCACCTGCTGGATCAGGTACTCCTTGGCCTGGTCGGCGGTGAAACCGGAAATGCGCTCCAGCATCTCGGTCTGGCTGCGCTTGATGAGCTTGATCTCATCCTGCTCCTTGAGGATGGCGTCGTGCTTTTCGGCCAGCGCCTCCTCCTTTTTTTCGATGGCATCGGTCTTGCGATCGATGTTTTCTTCCTTCTGC
>OMQS01000158.1 GCA_900313295.1 uncultured Eubacteriales bacterium | reverse complement strand
TGCACGGGAAAAGCAGATAAAATCCTGAAACCGCAGAAGAAAAAATGAGCTGATCCAAATGATGAATCCTTTTTGGAAGGATCTAAGCCTCTGACAAGGAGATATAGTATGAGTAAAAAACCCCAATACGATCCGGAGGAGATCCGGTATCCCCAGCAGCACATCGTGGAGTCGCCTCTGGTGCCGGAGATGGAGCAGTCGTACATTGAGTACGCCATGTCCGTCATCGTGGGTCGCGCCCTGCCCGACGTGCGGGACGGCTTGAAGCCCGTCCACCGCCGCATCCTCTACGCCATGTACGAGGACAACCTCACCAGCGACCGCCCCTTCAAGAAGTCCGCCACCTGCGTGGGCGACGTGCTGGGTCGGTATCACCCCCATGGTGACGCTTCTGTGTACGACGCCCTGGTGCGTCTGGCGCAGGACTTCTCCATGCGCTACATGCTGGTGGACGGCCACGGTAACTTCGGCTCCGTGGACGGCGACCCTGCCGCTGCCTACCGCTACACCGAGGCCAGACTCTCCAAAATCTCCAACGAAATGCTGCGCGACATCGAGAAGGACACCGTGGACTGGGATCCCAACTTCGACGAGAGCCGCAAGGAGCCTCGCGTGCTGCCTGCCCGCTTCCCCAACCTGCTGGTGAACGGCTCCAGCGGCATCGCCGTGGGCATGGCCACCAATATCCCGCCCCACAACCTGCGGGAGGTCATCGGCGCCTGCATCTGCGTGCTGGACGACCCCGAGGCCACCTTGGGCGACCTTATGCAGCACATCAAAGGCCCCGATTTTCCCACCCGCGGCATCATCATGGGGCGCAGCGGCATCCGCGCCGCCTACGCTACCGGCCGCGGCCGTCTGGTGGTGCGCGCCCGACACGAGTTTGAGGAGTTCGGCAAGGATCGCACCCGCATCGTCATCACAGAGCTGCCCTATCAGGTGAACAAGCGCATGCTCATCAAGAGCATCGCCGAGCAGGTGGAGGACAAGCGTCTGGACGGCATTTCCGACATCCGTGACGAGTCCGACCGCAACGGCATGCGCATCGTCATCGAGCTGAAGCGGGACGCCAATCCCCAGGTGGTCCTAAACCGCCTGTTTGCCCAGTCCCAGCTCCAGACCACCTTCGCCATCAATATGCTGGCCTTGGTGGACAATCAGCGCCAGCCGAAGATCCTCTCCCTGCGGCATATTATTGACGAGTATCTGAACTTCCAGGAGGAAATCATCGTCCGCCGCACGAGGTTCGATCTGAATAAAGCGCTGGAGCGCGCCCACCTGCTGGAGGGTCTGCTCATCGCCCAGGACAATATCGACGAGGTTATCAAGATCATCCGCGAGAGCTACGACGACGCCCGTGAAAACCTCATGGCGCGCTTCGGGCTGGATCAGGTGCAGGCGCAGGCCATTCTGGACATGCGCCTGAAGGCTCTGCAGGGTCTGGATCGGGAAAAGCTGCAAAAGGAGTATGACGAGCTGGAGGAGCGCATCGCATACTTCCGCCGTGTGCTGTCCGACGACGCGCTGGTGCGGCAGATCCTCAAGGAGGAGCTGTCCGCTCTGGCGGAGAAGTTCGGCGACGAGCGCAAGACCGAGATCCAGGATGTGGAGGACGAGATCGACATCGAAGATCTCATCGAGGAGGAGCAGTGCGTCTTCACCCTCACCAGGGCCGGCTACATCAAGCGCACCCCCGTCAGCGAATACGCCGCCCAGAGCAAGGGCGGCATGGGCAAGAAGGGCATGTCCACCCGGGAGGAGGACGAGGTGGTGTCGGTGTTCACGGCGTCCACCCATGACTACATCCTCTTCTTCACCGACAGCGGCAAGGTCTACCGCAAGAAGGGCTATCAGATCCCCGAGAGCGGCAAGACCGCCAAGGGCATCAACATGGTCAATGTCATTCAGGTGGAAACCGGCGAGAAAGTTCAGGCCATGCTCCACTTCCGCGAAACGGATGACAAGCCCATGTACCTCTTCATGACCACCCGCAACGGCACCGTGAAGCGCCTGCCTGTGGAGCAGCTTAAAAATATTCGGCAAAACGGCATTCGTGCTCTGACGCTGGACGAGGGCGACCAACTCATCAGCGTGAAGGATACCGACGGCGACCAGTATATCCTCATCGCCACCCATGACGGGCAGGCCGTCCGCTTCCACGAGAGCGACGTGCGCCCCATGGGACGCACAGCCGTGGGCGTGCGGGGCATCCGTCTCAAGGACGGCGACTATGTGGTGGGCGCCGCCAAGGCGCAGGAGGGCAAGACCGTCCTCACCATCACGGAGCGCGGCTTCGGCAAGCGCACCCCCGTGGAGGACTACCGCATCACCAGCCGCGGCGGCTCCGGCATCCGCAACTATATGGTCACGGAGAAGACCGGCCCCATCGTGGGCATCAAGGTGGTGGACGGCACGGAGGATCTGCTGCTGGTGACGGAGAGCGGCATTCTCATCCGCACCCCCGTGCAGAACATCCGCACGGCAGGCCGCGCCACGCAGGGCGTCATCGTCATGCGCTTCAAGACCGAGGGCGATCGGGTCATTTCCATGGCTCTGGCCGACCCCGAGGAGCAGACGGCAGCAGCGGAGGAGTAAAATATGGGAAGTAAACGGGAGAGCATCGTGCCCCTGACCCGCTGGCAGTATTTCACCAAGACCCTGTACCACGACCCCGCCGCCAAGACGGAGTTCGTGTACGACAAGGTGATCTACGCCAAAAGCGAGGAGCTGCAGCGCATCGAGGAGGGCAACCGCCGCATCAACGGCCTTTTGCTGGTGCTGCTGTGTCTGGTGTTTCTGTCGGCCATAAAGTGGCAGAATATTTTCTTCATCGTGGGCTGCATGGCGGCCATCGTGGCGGGGGAGATCGTCCGTCTTTTCCGCTTGCCCAAGGACATCCGCGCCCACCTCGCGGACACCGGCCGGAGGAAACGCTGATGACCATGGACGTCATTGCCCATATCCGCACCGACCTGCCGGAGAAATTCGGCGTGCCGCGGCAGAGCGGCCTTGTGCCGCAGCTGCAGGGCACCGTGGTGTTCGAGCCGGCGTACCGAAATCCGGACGCCCTGCGGGGGCTGGAGGGCTTTTCCCACCTGTGGCTGATTTTTCGGTTTCATCGGGCGATGCGGGAGGGCTGGTCGCCCACGGTGCGTCCGCCCCGACTGGGAGGCAACCGGCGCATGGGCGTGTTCGCCACCCGTTCGCCCTTTCGGCCTAACGCCATCGGCCTCTCCTGCGTGAAGCTGGAGGCCGTGCGGCCGGACGAAAAGCTGGGCACTGTGCTGGAGGTCAGCGGCGCCGACTTGGTGGACGGCACGCCGATCTTGGACATCAAGCCCTACCTGCCCTATGCCGACTGCCACCCCGAGGCCACCGGCGGATTCACCGACCCCTTGGGCGGTCAGACCCTGCAAGTCTCCTGCGATCCGTCGCTGCTGGCGGGTCTTACCGCGGAGCAGCAGGCGGGTCTGATGGGCGTGCTGGCCTGCGACCCCCGCCCCAGGTATCAGGACGAGCCGGAGCGGGTGTACGGCCTGACTTTTGCCGGCAAAAACATAAAATTCACCGTGGCCGCCGGCGTGCTGACCGTCATAGCCGCGGA
>OMQS01000029.1 GCA_900313295.1 uncultured Eubacteriales bacterium | reverse complement strand
GCTTTGTCGGCGTGATCCTGGATCATATGCACCACGGCATGGATGCAGCGGTGCACCGGCGAATCACCGGCGCAGAAATCATATACCTTGGGCAAGGTTTTGCTGCGGGCGGTGTGCACTGCCTGATCCAGCAGTTCCGATACGCCCTCGCCCTTCACGGCGCTGATGGGCACCACCGGAATACCCAGGCATCTGCTCAGCTCCTGCACGTCGATGGTGCCGCCGTTGGCACGCACCTCGTCCATCATATTCAGTGCCAGCACCATGGGCACCCGCAGCTCCAGAAGCTGCAGCGTCAGGTAGAGGTTTCGCTCGATATTGGTGGCGTCCACAATATTGATGATGCCGTCGGGCTTTTCCTTGAGGATGAAGTCACGGGTGACGATCTCCTCCTGCGTATAGGGACGCAGGGAGTATATGCCCGGCAGATCCACCACGGAGCCGCTTTTGCCGTCCTTTATCTCCCCCACCTTCTGATCCACCGTCACGCCGGGGAAGTTGCCCACATGCTGGTTTGACCCGGTGAGGGCATTAAAAAGCGTGGTTTTACCGCAATTTTGATTGCCTGCCAGCGCAAAAATCATTCTGCGACCTCCTCCACCTCGATCTTTTTCCCGTCCTCCACCCGCAGCGTCAGCTCATAGCCCCGCACGCGGATCTCCATGGGGTCGCCCATAGGCGCCACCTTTTGCAGCGTGACCTTTGTGCCCGGGATCAGCCCCATATCCAGCAGCCGGCACCGCAGTGCCCCTTCACCGCCCACCTGGCGGATCACAGCGCTGCTGCCGATCTTCATTTCATTTAAGGTCATTACCTACTCTCCCTATTATAATTTTATAAATTGTACTATTATTTTTACCATCCGTCAATGGCAGCAGGAAAAAAGGCCCGTACCGAAGTACAGGTCTTTTTGTTTACTTTTTCTTGCCGCCGTGGGTGGCTTTCATGCGCTTTTCGTGGTTGAGAATGGTCTTGCGGATGCGTAGGTTCTCCGGCGTGACCTCCAGCAGCTCGTCGTCCGCCAAAAACTCCAGGCACTGCTCCAAGCTCATCTTCCGAGGCGGCACCAGCCGCAGCGCATCGTCGGAGCCGGAGGCACGGGTGTTGGTCTGCTGCTTTTTCTTGCAGACATTTACCGTAATGTCTTCCTGCTTGGGGGAAACACCCACCACCATGCCTTCGTACACCTTCACGCCGGCGCCGATAAAGAGGGTGCCGCGCTCCTGGGCATTGAACAGGCCGTAGGTAATGGATTCGCCGGTTTCAAAGGACACAAGCGATCCTGTGTTGCGGCGGTTCATATCGCCCTTATAGGGCGCATAGCTGTCAAAGACGCTGGCCATGATGCCCTCGCCCCGGGTATCGGTAAGGAACTCGTTGCGGTAGCCGAACAGGCCCCGGGCCGGAACCAGGAACTCCACCTTCATGCGGCTGCCCACAGGGGTCATCTCCACCAGGTCGCCCTTCCGGGCGCCGATCTTCTCGATAACCGCGCCCACGGACTCGCCGGGCACGTCCACCACCAACCGCTCGATAGGCTCGCACTTCTTGCCGTCAATGGTCTGGTACAGCACGCGAGGGGGCGAAACCTGGAATTCATAGCCCTCTCGGCGCATGGTCTCAATGAGGATAGACAGGCTCATCTCGCCGCGGCCCGCCACGTTAAAGGCGTCCATAGCGCCGGGGATCTCGGAAACCCGCAGAGACACATCCTTCAGCGTTTCTCGGAACAGGCGCTCCCGCAGCTGGCGGGAGGTAACGAACTTACCCTCGCGGCCGGCAAAAGGCGAATCGTTGATGGAGAACGTCATCTCCATAGTCGGGGCGGATATCTTCACAAAGGGCAGCGGCTCTACGGCAGCGGGGTCGCAGATGGTGTCGCCGATGGTAATGTCGCCGATGCCGCTGAGGGCGATGATATTGCCGGCGGTGGACTCGGTGACGGGCTTCTTCCCCAGTCCCTCAAACTCATACAGGCTCACGGCCTTGGCCTTCTTGGCCGGAGCGTCCGGATCGTGGTAGTTGCACACGGCGATCTCCTGATTCTGCTTCAGCGTACCCCGCTCGATGCGGCCGATGGCGATGCGCCCCACAAACTCGTTGTAGTCAATAGCGGACACCAGCATCTGGAACGGCTCGTCCACGTTGGCCTCCGGAGCAGGAATATACTCCAGAATGGTGTCAAACAGCGGCTTGAGGTCTGTGCCGGGCACGTCGGGAGAATAGGAGGCGATGCCTTGACGGGCAGAGCAGAACAGCATGGGAGAGTCCAGCTGCTCCTCGGTGGCGTCCAGATCCAGCAGCAGCTCCAGCACCTCGTCTATCACCTCATGGATGCGCTGGTCGGGGCGGTCGATCTTGTTCACCACCACGATGACCCTATGACCCAGCTCCAAGGCGCGGCTCAGCACAAAGCGAGTCTGGGGCATGGGACCCTCGGCGGCGTCCACCAGCAGGATGACGCCGTTGACCATCTTCAAGATGCGCTCCACCTCGCCGCCGAAGTCGGCGTGACCCGGCGTGTCCACAATGTTTATTTTGGTGTCGCCGTAGCGGATGGCCGTGTTCTTGGCCAGAATGGTGATGCCCCGCTCACGCTCCAGATCGTTGGAGTCCATGACGCGATCCACGGTCTCCTGATTTTCCCGATATACACCGCCCTGCTTGAGCATTTCGTCCACCAGCGTGGTCTTGCCGTGGTCGACGTGGGCAATGATGGCAACGTTTCTCAACTTATTGTTCTGCAATGGTAAAAGCCCCTTTCTCATGGCCGATTCTATATCTTGGCGCATTTTCTGCACTAACCTTTGTATTATAGGCTCTCAAAAAGCAGAATGCAAGGGTTTTCCGCATTTTTCACCGGGTGCATTGACATTTTTCCCATTCAAGTGTAAAATAGCAGAGCAAATTACCTGTCTCAGTAGCTCAGCTGGATAGAGCGTGCGCCTCCTAAG
>OMQS01000001.1 GCA_900313295.1 uncultured Eubacteriales bacterium | reverse complement strand
CAACATCGGCAACGCTTCCCCCAAGGGCGATATGCCCCAGCCGCTGATCCTGCTGGACGCGGAGGTGGTGCTGCAGAGCGTGGACGGCGAGCGGCGGATGAAGGTGGATGATTTCATTATCAAGACCAAGGTCACCGCCATTGGCGATGACGAGCTTATCACCAAGGTGGTCATTCCGCCCCAGACATTTACCCACATTTTCTTCCGTAAGATCGGCATGCGCCGCTCTAACGCCATCTCTAAGCTGACTCTCTCCGCCGCCGCCAACATTCAGGGCGGTGTGGTGGTGGATTTTCGGGCTTCCTCCGGCGCAGCCGGCCCCAAGGTGGAGCGCAGCCGTGAAGTGGAGAGCTTGCTCATCGGCCACAAGGTGGAGGAGCTGCCGGAGCTGAAGGGCGCGTTTCTGGACGCATGGTGCAATGAGGTCATCAAGCCCCACGCCATGCCCGAATACCGCCGCAACGCCACCCGCAGAATGCTGGAGTATTTCATTGATGCTCTGGTGGCCGGCCATCCGGAAGGTCGGGTAGAATAAACAGGAGGAACTGCTATGATCTATCATCCCAAAACTCCGCTGGAGGCCGTGACGCTGCGCAAGCAGAATGCTGATACCGCCGTGTATCTGGCCGGCGGCACCGACGACCTGCGCCTGAACGGCAGCGCGCAGGGCAAGGATCTTATCGACATAAACGGCTTGGGTCTGGACGATATTTTCGTGCAGGATGGCAAGCTCTACATCGGCGCCCGCTGCACCTTTAACCAGATTATCGAGAGTGACCTGGTGCCGGAGTTTATCAAGGAAGCCGCCCATTTCTGCGCGTCCTTCACCAAGCGCAACAGTGCCACCGTAGGCGGCAACATCGGCCTGCGCCGCCAGGATAGCTATCTGGCTGCGGCCCTGACGGCGGCGGATGCCGTGCTCAAGTCCATCACACCTCACGGCGAGGAGATGAAGCCCATCGGCGAATATCTGCAGAGTGGCTGCAAGCGGCTTATCGAGTATGTGGTGCTGGACGCAGACCGTACCGGCTGGGTCAAGCGCTTCACCAACACCACCTCCAGCCACGCGGCTGTGACGGCGGCCATGTCCGAGGGGATCTATGCGCTGAGCGTGTCCGGCAGCGATTTTGCTTATGGCAATACGCCGGATCTGGCGGACTCCATGGAGTTCACCGACGATATTTCCGGCAGCGCCGATTATAAAAAGTATCTGGCGAAGATCGTGTTCACACTGGGGAGGTAAGGCAAATGGAAGTGAAATGCAGACTCAACGGTGAAAATATCCTTCTGCGCGGCGAGCCGGCGGCTCGGCTGCGCGGGGTGCTGTATCATACCGGCTGCTACTCCGTGCGTGACAGCGACGACGCCGAGGGCTTTGCCGGCTCTGATACCATTATTTTTAACGGCGAACTGAAGTATTCCAATTTTATCATGCTCTATCAGGCAGAGGGTGCCGACATCAAAACGGCGGAATCCCTGCTGGTAAACGGCGAGCTGAACTATGTGCAGAAGGCCATGGTGGCCGCCGGTATCGTGCAGAGTGCCTACAATGCTCCGGCGGCGGCGCTGATTCTGACCTGGCTGCTGGAAAAGCATCCCCATCCCACCCGTGAGCAGGTCAAGGAAGTTCTCACCAGCATTTTCATCCGCGACGCCGGCTATGAGCACTACTATCTGGCGGTGAAGCTGGCCTGCGAGCTGCGGGATGAGGGCGCGTTCAAAACGGAGATCGCCCCGTCCTTCCGCCCCAATCTGGAGATCATCGGCAAGCCGGTCGGCAAGATCGACGGCGCTGCGTTGGTTTCCGGCGAGCCGGTGTTTGTGGAGGACAAGGTGCCTGCCAACGCGTGGTGCCTGCACGTTCTGCGCAGCCCCTTCGCCAGCGCCTACATCAAGTCTATCGACACCAGCGAGGCGGAAAAGCTGGACGGCGTGGCCGCCATTATCACGGCTTATAACTGTCCGGATGTCTACTATATGCAGGCCGGACAGGGCAACCCTGAACCGTCCCCCCATGACCGGCGGCTGTTTAACATGAAAGTGCGCCATGTGGGCGACCGTGTGGCGGGCATCGTAGCCCGCACGCCGGAGATCGCCGACAAGGCGGCCTCCCTCATTAAGGTGGAGTATGAGCCGACGGGTGCCGTGTTCACCGTGGAGGAGGCCATGGCCGAGGGCGCGCCGCTGGTGCATAACGGCCCTGTGCAGTATAACGCCGGCGCACCGGACGATCTGGAGGAGTACAACAAGCTCCAGGGCGATCCCCGCGAGGGCAAAGTGGTCTATCAGTTCCCCCTGCACGCCGATATTCACAAGAACATTGCTGCGTCCAACAAGGGCGGCATCGGCGACATGGAAAAGGGCTTTGCCGAGGCGGACGCCATCGTGGAGGCCACCTATCAGACCAGCCAGATCCAGCACACGCCGCTGGAGCCCCATGTGTGCTACGCCCATGTGGAGAGCGGCCGTCTGGTGCTCAACTGCGCCACCCAGGTGCCTTACCATGTGCGCCGCATCGTCAGCTGGGTGTGCGGCATTCCTGAAAATAAGATCCATGTCATTAAGGAGCGCGTGGGCGGCGGCTACGGCTCCAAGCAGGACATTCTGGTGGAGGAGCTCACCGGCTATGCCGCCTGGATCACCAAGAAGCCGGTATATTACCGCAACACCCGCGCCGAGGAATTCTACGCCAACTCCACCCGCCATCCCATGCGGGTGCATGTGAAGATGGGCGGCAAGAAGGACGGCACTATTACGGCGCTGTTCATGGAGGTCTGCGCCAATACCGGTCCCTTCGGCAACCACTGTCTGACGGTGCCTATGAATAGCTGCTCCAAGACGTTGCCGCTGTTCAAGGTGGACAATATGGCCTACGACCTGAAGGTGTTCTACACCAACACGCCGCCTGCCGGTGCCTATCAGGGCTACGGAACGCCCAAGGGTACCTACGGCATCATGATGGCCATGGCGGAGCTGGCCGATAAGCTGGGCATTGACTACCGCACCATGGTGGAAAAGAACCACGTGGAAGAGGGCTATATGCTGGAGATCCTCAAGGGTCTGGGCGAGGGGCGCGAGGGCGCTGTGGTGCCTGTCGGCTCCTGCGGTCTGGACGAGGCTATCCGGCAGGGCTGCGACATGATCGACTGGGGCAAGAAGGAAGTGTCCGACGATCCCGACTGGAAGATCGGCAAGGGCTTTGCCATGATTATGCAGGGCTCGGGCCTGCCGGGACTGGATCACGCCGAGGCCATTGCCAAGCTGGAAACCGACGGCACCGTGATTCTCAACAGCGGCGGCGCCGATCTGGGCACCGGCCTTGACACCATTTCCGCCAAGATCGTGGCGGAGGTGCTGAAGCTGCCCATGGATCGCATTACCGTGGTGTCTGGCGACACGGACTCCTGCGCTTTTGATACCGGCGCTTATGCCTCCTCCGGTACGTTCTTCAGCGGCAACGCATCTCTGGTCGCCACCAAGAAGCTGAAGGATCTCATCATCAAGGAAGCTGCCTTGCAGATGGAGGAGAAGGAGGAGGATCTGGACGTTCGGGCGCCCGGCGAGGTGTACTCCAAGGCCACCGGCGCTGTCCTGTCCTACTATGAGCTGGTGCACACCGCCACCAGCGGCGGCGGCCGAGGCCAGCCCATTGCCCACGGCAGCTTCGTCACCACGGCTTCCTCCGTGCCCTACGGCGCACATTTTGCGCAGGTGGCCGTGAATGTGAAAACGGGCGAGATCAAGGTGCAGAAGTTCTATGCTTTGCAGGACGCCGGCACGCCCATCAACCCGGAGATCGCTCTTTGCCAGATGTACGGCGCCGTGATGAAATCCATCGGTCACTCCCTGTATGAGGACATGAAGTTGGACAAGGACGGCAAGTGCATCAACGCCAACCTCACCGACTATGGTGCCCCCATGATCGACGAGGCACCGGATGATTTCAAGTCTGTGCTCATTGACGTGGACGATAAGTTCGGCCCCTTCGGCGCAAAGTCCATTTCGGAGATCGCCTGCAACGGCGCGGCGCCGGCCATCGGCATTGCCATTCATGACGCCTGCGGCGTGTGGGTGCGCAGCTGGCCCATGACTCCGGAGAAGATTTTGAAGGCTCTGGGTAAGCTCTGATTTTATAAAAAAAGGCGGAGATTCGTGGGATATCTCCGCCTTTTTTATAGGAAAATGTAAAAAATAATGTTAAACATACTGTTAAAAACACCGGTTTGGCTCAGCCAAACCGGTGTTTTATGTAATTTACAGGAAAGGGATCAGTGCAGATTCTCCCGAATGGTCTGGCACAGAGCGGTGATGCCCTGAACGATCTTCTCCTCGGGCATGCAGGAGTAGTTCAGACGCAGGGTGTTCTCGTGACCGCCGTTGGGGAAGAAGGAGCCGCCGGGAACGAAGGCGACCTTCTTTTCCAGACACTTCATCTGCAGCTCCTTGGCATCCATGTACTCAGGCAGCACCACCCAGGCGAACAGGCCGCCCTCGGGACGGGTGAAGGTGCAGGGTTCAGGCAGCTCTTTGGCCAGAGTCTCCAGCATCACGGCGCGGCGCTTCTTATAGCACTCGCGGATGGTGTCCACATGCTTATCCAGATCGAACATGTCGATCCACTTGGAGGTTTCCATCTGGCCGATGGTGGAGGCCTGCAGGGAAGCGGCCTGCTTCATGAAGTTGTACTTGGCCAGAATGGCATCGTCGGCGCAGACCCAGCCCAGACGGTAGCCGGGAGCCAGAATCTTGGAGAAGGTGCCCAGATAGATGACCAGACCCTTGGTGTCCAGACTCTTCAGAGCGGGCAGATAGTTGCCTTCGAAACGCAGCTCGCCGTAGGGGTTATCCTCCACCACGGGGATCTCGTACTTGTTGACGATGTCCATGAACTTATGGCGACGATCAAGATCCCAGGTGCGGCCGGTGGGGTTCTGGAAATCGGGAATAACATAGATCATCTTCACCTTTTCGGTGGTGGCGAGGATTTTCTCCAGCTCCTCCATGATCATGCCGCCGTCGTCGGTGGGAACTTCCACAAACTTAGGCTCGCAGGCCTTGAAAGCGTTGACAGCGCCCAGATAAGAGGGGCTTTCCAGCAGCACCACGTCGCCGGGATTCAGGAACACACGGGCGGAAAAATCCAGACCCTCCTGAGAACCGGACGTGACCAGAATGTGATCGGCGTCGGTGTGGATGTTGTTCTTGGCCAGCATACGCTCGGCGATCTGCTCGCGCAGACGGGGAAAACCCTCGGTGGAAGAGTACTGCAGAGCGACGCGGCCGTTTTCCTTGAGGACGGCCATGGAGGCCTCCATCATCTGCTCCACGGGGAACAGCTCGGGAGCGGGCATACCGCCGGCAAAGGAGATGATGTCGGGCTGAGCGGTGAGCTTCAGCAGCTCACGGATCTCGGAGCCCTTCAGCAGATCCATTCTGTGTGCAAACTGTACCATAATAATTCCTCCTAAATTGCTTTTCCTAATCCTTTTTTGCAAGCTGCGGAGCGGCCTCCGCATATTCTTACTCTGCTTATTTAACCACATTTTGGCGTGAAAGTAAACCAAGGAAATGCCCAAAAGCCCCTTTTTGCCGAGGGATTCGGTATTTTTGGATGAATCACTAAAAATGTATGGGGTACATTTGGCATTTTGACCGCTTAAATGAAGGGGCTAATTGGCCAAAGCGGTGCATATAGTTTTCCGAAGGGGGCGAGCTACATGACGGAGAATCAAAGAGAGCGCAGCCGTGAGAGCCGGACGCGGCAGAAGTCGGAAAGACCCATGAGCAAACGGGAGCGTCGGCGGTTGATACGACTATCCGTGAGCGGGATATTGCTGGTGCTGGTGGTGGCGGTGAAGCTGCTGATGCCGGACGTGGCTGGCAGCTATCGGGACAAGATCCTGCGGCTCATGGGCGAGGACACGGACTTTGCGGAGGCATTTTCCGCCGTGGGAAAAGCCTTTTCCAAAGAGGGCGGTTTGCGGGACACCCTGCAGGATGCCTATGTGGCGGTGTTCGGCGAAAAGGAGCCGGAGGAGGCGGCGTCGCCGGCGCAGACGGCCGCGGCGGTATTTTCCGGCGTGTATACGGCGGAGAGCCTGCCACAGCACACGGAGCTTGGGCAGAGCATTCTGGGCTTTGCCTATGCAGCGCCGCAGCAGGGAGGAGTGACCTCCGGCTTCGGCTATCGTATACATCCCATTGCGGGGGAGAACAGATTCCATTACGGCGTGGACATTGACGCCGCAAACGGGGCGGCGATCCGCGCCTTTGCCGACGGAACCGTGGGCGTGGTGGCGCAGAGCAGTCAGCTGGGAAACTACGTCACGGTGAATCACACCGACGGCTTCAGCACCCTGTATGCCCATTGCAAGTGCGTGACCGCCTCGGCGGGGCAGACCGTTCGCTGCGGAGATATTCTGGGCGAGGTGGGACAGACCGGAGCGGCCACGGGGCCGCATCTGCATTTTGAGCTGCATCACGATCAGGTTTACATAAATCCGATTTATTATGTGGCATAGCGGCGCGCGGGTGCATATATCGCCCACGGCGGTTTTGCTGGTGGCCGTGTTTGCGCTGATGGCGCCGATTGTATGCTTGGCGGCGGTGCTGCTGGCGGCCGTCTGCCACGAAATGGGGCATTACATCGCTCTGCGGCTGTGCGGTGGCAGACTGGAGGGGCTGTCCGTATCGGCCTTCGGGGCGCAGATGCGCATTCGTGACCGGAATCGTCTTTCCTACGGGCGGGAGGCTCTGTGCGTGCTGGCAGGGCCGCTGGTAAATGTCACGCTGTCATGGCTCATGAGTGTGGGTGGAAAATGGCGGGAGGAGTTCTATCTTTTTGCCGGAGCGCAGCTGGTGCTGGGGGTGTTCAACCTGCTGCCGCTGACAGCGCTGGACGGCGGGCGGCTGCTGTGGATCGGGATAGCCTGGGTGACGGATCCCTTTTTGGCGGACAAGGTGTGCCGAGTGGCAACGCTGGTGCTCCTGATGGCGCTGGCGGCGCTGGGGATCATCCTGTGGCTGCGGCATCGGGCGGGCTTTCTCCTGCTGGGAACGGCGGGGATCGTGTGCTGCACCGTGCGGGAATTTGCTCTTGCCAATCCGGTCGGAACAGGGTAGAATAGAGGAAAACCGACAGGATGGGAGATTCTACATTGGATAAAAGATTAGAGCGCATTTTACCTCGGGTGCAGAAGCCTGCCCGCTATACCGGCGGCGAGTATAATGCGGTGAAAAAAGACCCTGCGCAGGTGGATACAAGGATCGCCTTCTGCTTTCCGGACACCTATGAGATCGGCATGTCCAATCTGGGGATGCGGATCTTATACGGCGTGATGAACAATATGGAGGGCGTGTGGTGCCAGCGGGTGTTTGCCCCTTGGGGTGACATGGAGGAGGAGATGCGCCGGGCGCAGATCCCTTTGTTTGCACTGGAGAGCGGCGAGCCTATTGCGGATTTTGACATTGTCGCCTTTTCCGTGGGCTATGAGATGGCGTTTACGGCGATCCTGAACATGCTGGACCTGGCGGGCATCCCGCTGCGCAGCGCGGAGCGCACGGATCTGACGCCGCTGGTCATTGCCGGCGGCACAGCCATGTATAACGCCGAGCCGATCGCCGACTTTGTGGACATCGTCAGCCTGGGCGAAGGGGAAGACGTGACGGTGGAGCTGATTGAGCTGCACAGAAAGGCAAGAAAAGAAGGGTGGAGTAAAGCGAAGTTCCTTCACAGGGCGGCGCAGGTGCCGGGGCTGTATGTGCCCAGCCTCTATGAGGTGGACTACAACGAAGACGGCACCGTTAGGGAGATTCGCCCTCAGGACGGTGCGCCCAAAGTCGTGCGCAAGCGCATCGTGGAGGATATGGACAAGTCCTATTACCCCGCCAAGACCATCGTTCCCTCCACGGAGATCGTGCAGGATCGGGTGACGCTGGAGCTGTTTCGGGGCTGCATTCGGGGCTGCCGGTTCTGTCAGGCCGGCTATGTGTACCGCCCTGTCCGCAACCGCAGCAAGGATCTGTGCGTGCGCTACGGCGTGGAGGCCTGCAACGACTCCGGTTATCAGGAAGTGACGCTATCCTCCCTCAGCACCAGCGACTATCCCCAGCTCACGGAGCTATGCGACGATCTGGAGGAGTTTTGCAAGGAGCGCCATGTGAATCTGTCGCTCCCCAGCCTGCGGGCGGATAATTTTTCCATGAGCCTTATGCAGCGGCTGGCCAAGGGGCGCAAGACCGGCCTGACCTTTGCGCCGGAGGCCGGCACTCAGCGCCTGCGGGACGTTATCAATAAAAATGTGACCCAAGAGGAGCTGCTGGCATCCTGCCGCACGGCTTTTGCAGGCGGCTATAACGCCGTGAAGCTGTATTTTATGCTGGGTCTGCCCACAGAAACGGACGAGGATGTGCTGGGCATTGCGGATCTGGCTGCCCGCGTCATGCACGCGTGGCGGGAGAGCGCTGCCAACAAGCAGCGGGGCGTCCGAATCACTGTGTCCACCTCGTGGTTTGTGCCCAAGCCCCACACGGCGTTTCAGTGGGAACCGCAGATCTCCAAGGAGGAATACGAGCGGCGGGTGAAGCTGCTGCGGGAGGCCATCACCACCAAGACCGTTACCTATAACTGGCACGACTCTGACACCAGCTTTCTGGAGGCTGTGCTGGCTCGGGGCGACCGGAGAATGTGCAAAGTGTTGGAGACCGCATGGCGTAAAGGCGCAAAGCTTGACGCCTGGGAGGAGTATTTCTCGCTGGAGCGGTGGTTGGAGGCCTTTGACGAATGCGGACTGGATCCTCATTTTTATGCCAACCGGCAGCGGCAGAAAGACGAGATCATGCCCTGGAGCATGATCTCCAGTGGCGTGACGGAGGCGTATCTCTGGCGGGAGCTGCAGCAGGCCAAGGCGGGGGTCACCACGCCGGACTGCCGCACCCATTGCAACGGCTGCGGCGCCAACCTCATGGTAGGGGGGACGTGCCATGTCTAAACTGAGATTGTTGTTTATCAAGGAAGGTCCTGCGGCCTACATCTCCCATTTGGATCTGCTGCGCACGGTGCAGCGTGCCTTCCCCCGAACGGAGCTGGACATCAAGCACAGCAACGGCTACCACCCGCACCCCATCATCTCTATTGTGTTGCCCCTGCCTGTGGGGCAGAGCAGCCGGTGCGAGCTGCTGGACTTTGAGGTGACGCAGGACACCGACGGCAGCGGCATCGCCGAAAAGCTCAACGAAGGCATGCCCGAGGGACTGCGGGTGCTGGCGTGCTACGAGGCCAAGCGCCCCGTGCGGGAGCTGGCTGCATTGCAGGCGGAGGTTACCTTTGAATATGACAATGGCGTTCCGGAAAATGCAGCTGCCAAGCTGAAGGAATTGTTTGGCCGTGAGGAGCTTATCATTCAGAAGCGCACCAAACGAAAGGATATGGCGGACGTGAACATTGCCCCCATGATCCTGCGGGCGGAGTGGACGGAGGGGGAGAGCTGCCTGCGGTGCGTCGCGCTTGTGCAGGCGCAGAACCCGGGGCTTAACCCGCAGCTCATGGAAAAGGCGGTGGAGCGGTACGCGCCGGAGCTGACGCCGGACTTCGTGCGGGTGCGGCGGATGGAGCTGCTGGACGCCGAGGGGAAAATTTTCCGGTAAAATGAAAAAACACTTGCATCCATGCGTCAAGTGTGGTATCCTATACTGGCGTAAAAAGGGCGGTCCTCTGTCGCCGGCGCTCCAATGAGTGGAGAACACCGTGAAATGGCGGCATGAACACCTATATTTAGGAGGAATAATCCATGGATCTCATCAAGGCTCTCAACGAGAAGCAGCTGCAGGCTGAAAAGCCCCAGGTAAACGTCGGCGATACCGTCAAGGTACACGTCAAGGTCAAGGAAGGCTCCCGTGAGCGTATCCAGATCTTCGAGGGCACCGTCATTGCCAAGAAGCATGGCGGCATCGAGGAAACCATCACTGTCCGCCGCCTGTCCTACGGCGTGGGCGTGGAGAAGGTTTTCCCCGTTCACTCTCCCTCCATCGAGAAGATCGAAACCGTGCGTACCGGCTTTGTCCGCCGCGCCAAGCTGTATTACCTGCGTGACCGCGTGGGTAAGGCCGCCAAGGTCAGAGAGAAGCTGTAAAAAACCGCAGCGATCCGAAAACCGCCGACTTTTGTCGGCGGTTTTTTCTTGCGCTCTACCGGACAGCCACTTCATAGAGAATCTGTATAGGAAAAACAAGAGCCTGTTTGAGCGGGTGAAGACGTGAAGCGGCAATGAGGCACAGTATGGATCTATGGAAAAGCACCTCGCGCGGGACGGTTATATAGACAGGGGTGTGACAATTCACAGAAGCCGGAGTTCTGTGGGGACAATTTCCTTTTACATCGAGCACGCCGAACGGGGCATGACTATTAAAGTAAGCGACCACAATACCATCGGGCAGCAAAGAAGAGCCCTCTGGCATTTGTCCAGAAAAGCGACGTGGTGTATATGGACAAAAAAAGAGCCATCCCGCTTCTTCGCATGACTGGGCTTACAATATCGTCCCAGCAGCTTCTGCAGAATGGCTATATTGGTAGTATATCCTATAAAGGCAGTTCTTTCAACATTCACGGTGTGCCATTTTCTTCCGTTGTAAAAGTTGAGGAAAATACTGGAAAAGATCAGCGCGCCCTGCGGGATGTGGCTTTGAGCGACAGGGACGTGCTGCGGGGTGTGAAAAAAGCCGGCAGACACCTTGCGATGCTTGCCGACTTTGAAGACTAACCCTAATTTTAATACAAATGCACCCCCTTTTGAAGTTAGGGGGTGCAAAATCATTTTAGGGGGTGCATTTTTAGGTCAGGGGGGTGCAAAGAGTAATCCCTAATTCTTGTGCTAACTCTTCAAGATATGTTAAGTGCCCTTTATTGGCACAGTATGTCGTTACATACCCATTTTTAGTCGCAATAATTGTTTCGGTTTCATTCGTTTTAGCATTGTGGTAAATCATTCGCTCGCCTTTTTTAAGATAGGTCTTAGTGCCTTTTTCAAGGTCATGATTATATTCTGCAAGTGCATTTTGATAATAAGCATTAAACAAACGAGTTGCCTCAACGATATCCCCTCGTCTACCAATAATCATTGCTTCTTCAAGTAGAATCAAATGATGGTTGAATTGATCAAAAAGTGTATATTCTATTCTGCGCTTTAAGATTGCATCACGACTGTTGAGAATTTCAAAAACAGGAATAACAAATTTTTTAAGACGTTCAACAATATCTTTTCCTATTTTGTAGGGATCTTTCTTCAAATCATAAAATGTATCTTTACCGTCAACAAGTGAACCAAGGCGAGTGCGTATATTACATTCATATTCATGATAGTATTTCTTTAGGGGTTTTTCTATGCTGAATTTGCGTTCAACACACTCGGGAACACGAATGCCAATGTTGACCCAAAGAATATCATATACGCCTTTTGACGGGCAGCCATTTTGGAAATTAACTACTTGCGAAATGTCGGTATCAACAAAACGATGGAGAGTGCGGCCATGTTTTCTAAAGCCTAAAGGTTTCAAATATTCATACACAATCTTTTCGATGATATCTACGGATTCGGTTGATGAAAGATTGTTTTTTCCGAATATAGGGGACATTATACAACCACCTCAATTCTATTATAGCATAAAAAGCCCTGTTTTTCAACGATTACCGCCTATAATTTAACGATTACCCTTATAAATCAACGATTATGGCTATGATTTAACGATTATCTGTATTTTAACGATTTGAAGTGGAATTAAATTGTCATTTTAGAGATTTCTCTCCCAAAAGTTCTCAAAATGCTGATTTTGGGCATAAAATAACCGTCATTCCGTTGTATCAGAATGACGGTTATTCTTTGGCGCAGAAGGAGGGAGTCGAACCCTCGCGCGGGTTTTTAAGCCGCCTACTCCCTTAGCAGGGGAGCCCCTTCGGCCACTTGGGTACTTCTGCAGAAACATATGGCGCAGTTTGGCGGAGAGAGTGGGATTCGAACCCACGGATGCTTTCACATCGCCGGTTTTCAAGACCGGTGCTTTCGACCACTCAGCCATCTCT
>OMQS01000144.1 GCA_900313295.1 uncultured Eubacteriales bacterium | reverse complement strand
GCAAAATTCGCCGTGTCCTGGAGCTTGGGCTGAACACGCTCTCCACCTATGGCCTGCTGAAAGAGCTGCCTGCGGAGCAGGTTCGTGCCTATATCGACCGGTTGGAGGACGAAGGGTATTTGCGGACAAATCCCGACCATCTCACGCTGGAGCCGGCGTCCTCTGCCTCCTCCGTTCTGTTTGGCGGGCAAAAGATCTCTCTGTCTATGCGCGTGGAGGATAAGCCCAAGGGCGCGGCGAAGGGCAAAAAAAACGCCGGAAGCGGCAAAAACAAAGCTGCGGTTTCGGTGCCTGCGCCCGTGGGGAGCACCGACCTGTTTTCCGCCCTCAAGGCTGTGCGGATGCAGATCGCGCAGGAGGAGAACGTGCCGGCCTATCTCGTCTTTACCAACGCAGCCCTTACGGATATGGCCGCCAAAAGACCCCATACCATGGAGGAATTTCTGGAGGTCTCCGGCGTCGGCGAGAAAAAAGCGGCACAGTATGGAGCGGTATTCCTGAAGGCCATCGCCGCCTTTGAGGAGGCGCTCGGTTAAGCGCCGCTTCTGCATCATTTTTGTTTTTTTGAAAATAAACACCAAATAGATTGGGGAAGGGAGTACCCGATGAAAAAAATTCTGTTCGTCTGCCACGGCAACATCTGCCGCAGCCCCATGGCCGAGTTCTTGATGAAGGACCTGGTACAGAAGGCTGGGCTGGCATCACAGTTTCATATCGAATCGGCGGCCACCAGCCGGGAGGAGATCGGCAACCCAGTCTATCCTCCGGCGCGGCGCAAGCTGGCCGAGCACGGCATCGCCTGCGCCGGCCACGCCGCCCGCCAGCTCACAAAGCAGGACTACGCCGCCTACGACCTCCTCGTGGGCATGGATAGCGCCAACCTGCGGGACATGCGCCGCATCTGCGGCGGCGACCCCGACGGCAAGCTGTCCCTTCTGCTGGATCATACCGCCCGTTCCGGTGACGTGGCCGACCCGTGGTACACCGGCGACTTTGAGGCGACGTGGCGCGACGTGCTGGAGGGCTGCCGAGACCTGCTGCGTGAAATAACTGGATAAAAAAGCCTGTTTTGCTCGTTTGCAGTAAAACAGGCTTTTTATTCTGTTAGAAAACGACGCCGCAGGGGGGCGAGAAGGCAATATACAGGTTGACATCGCCTCCGCGGGTGAGTATAATTATCATGATATTTTTTCTTTTAGCGGAGCGCAGTTTCGGATAGGGGTCTGCGCTTTATTTTTTGCTGTGGGATAGTGGAGCAGGGACGCGGATCGGAGCGCTGTATGAAGAACAAAAAAACGCTGATATGGGAGATCCTGTTTCTTGTCCTTGTCTTCGGGGCGACGGTGTACGGTGTCTTTCGGGGGGAGGATCTGACGCAGGTTTTGCACATCCTCCGGCAGGTGAATGCGGTCTATCTCCTTCCGGCGACGGTGTGCGTGGTATTCTTCATCTGGGGCGAGTCCATCATCATATACTACATGATGGGGACGCTGCAGGTGCGCCTGAAAAAGTGGACGTGTTTCCTCTTTTCCTCCATCGGCTTTTTCTACAGCTGCATCACCCCGTCGGCCTCCGGCGGCCAGCCCGCGCAGATCTATTACATGAAGCGCAGGGACATCCCCATTCCCGTGTCCACTCTGGTGCTCATGGTGGTCACCATCACCTACAAGGCCGTGCTGGTGCTTACGGGCCTAGCCATGCTCGCTTTCGGGCAGAGTTTCATCCGGACATACCTGACGGATATTATGCCGGTGTTCTATCTGGGCATTGCCCTCAATGTCATCTGCGTGGCCATACTGGCCGTGCTGGTTTTCCACACTTCGCTGGCAGAATCAATGCTGAGCCGCGGTCTTGCGCTGCTGGAAAAGCTGCATCTGCTGCGTCACAAGGAGAGCCGCCGCGAAAAGCTGGCCTCCGGCATGGAAAAATACAGGGAAACGGCTGTCTATTTCAAAACCCACAAGCACGTTGTCCTCAATGTGCTGAGCATCACGTTTGCACAGCGGTTTGCGCTGTTTTTGTCCACCTATTTTGTCTACCGCTCCTTTGGCCTGCAGGACTTTTCGGCCTTGACCGTCATGCTGCTGCAGGCGGCCATCTCCATTTCCGTGGATATGCTGCCCCTGCCGGGCGGAATGGGCATCAGCGAGAAGCTGTTTCTGACGATATTCCTGCCGGTGTTCGGCGAGAAGCTACTGCTGTCGGGCATGGTACTGAGCAGGGGACTGAGCTACTATACGCAGCTGCTCCTGTGCGCGCTGCTGACGCTGTATGCGCACTTTGCCATTAAGAAAAAAACGGCGGGTGCCGCAGGCGAACGGTCTTAAATAGGGAGAAAAATCATGGCAACCGGCAAAGAATTTATAGACTATATCCTTGACCAGCTCTCGCCGGTGGACGGGATCACTTGCCGAAAGATGATGGGGGAGTATATCCTGTATATGCACGGCCGTATCGCGGCCTATGTATGCGACGACCGGCTGCTTATAAAGCCTGTGGATGCCGCTCGGCACCTGCTGCCGGAGGCACCTATGGAAGCGCCCTATTTGGGGGCAAAGGAGATGGTGCTGGTGGAGGAGACCGACGACAGGGAGCTGCTGGCGCGGCTGTTTGCCGAAATTTATCCGGAGCTGCCGGAACCAAAGAAAAAAGCTGCTAAAGGCAAGTGAACTGTGCTAAAATAAATTGATATTTTACAGGAGGAGAGAACACTATGGGACTTTTCACCAACAATAAGAAGCTTTGCCCCATCTGCGGCAATCCTACGCCCCGCCTGCTGGCCACAAAGGTGGAGGACGTGCCCCTGTGCAAGGAGTGTGCCTCCAAGATCGACCTGCCGGACGGCGCGCTGGATCAGATGACGCTGGATCAGCTGGGAAAGTACATGGATTTCTATGCGGAGAATGAAGCCCTGCAGCAGACCTTCAAGGAGAGCTACCGCTTCGGCTTCGGCCTGCTCAGCGGCGCCCTGCTGATGGACGGGGAGCACCGTCTTCTGCGGCTCAAGCCCTATGACCGTTC
>OMQS01000030.1 GCA_900313295.1 uncultured Eubacteriales bacterium | reverse complement strand
GCACTCCCAAACCAGGCCCGATACCAACTTCGCTATACCCGGATATTCACTTTTCCGCCATTATACCACGTCGAAGAAGAAAATCAAAGTTTTTTCTGTCCGCGCCCGTTCCTATGGGCAAACTCGTTTTTGCGCCGCTCTCAGTAGCCAGCCGACATCCCGCAAACGCAGCCGCCGCAAGGCTCTCCGGCGTTTCGTCTTACCCAGTTCCGGATACCGCCGCGGCGCTCTCAAGCGCAGCCCTCTCTCGATCGGTCTGCCCCTGATTCTGAGAATACGCCGCCCGCATGCGGGCGGCGTATCTACTATACCAGTTTTCTCTCCGGCTTGCAAGGGAAAAATGTCTCTCCGGCTCACAGCCCCAGAGCTGCCTTCAGAGCATCCACGCGGTCGGTCTTCTCCCAAGCCACGCCCAGATCCTCGCGCCCCATGTGGCCATAAGCTGCCAGCTTGCGGTAGATGGGCTTGCGCAGATCCAGCTCCCGAATGATAGCGGTGGGGCGCAGGTCGAACACCTTCTCCACGGCCTCTTCCAGCTCGCTGTCGGACACCTTGCCGGTGCCGAAGGTCTCCACCAGCACGCTGACGGGGCGCGCCACGCCGATGGCGTAGGCCAGCTGCACCTGGCAGCGGTCGGCGAGGCCGGCAGCCACCACGTTCTTGGCCACCCAGCGGGCAGCGTAAGCGGCGCTGCGATCCACCTTAGTAGGATCCTTGCCGGAGAAAGCGCCGCCGCCGTGGGGGGCGCTGCCGCCGTAGGTATCCACAATGATCTTGCGTCCGGTGAGGCCGCTGTCGCCCTGCGGGCCGCCGATAACGAAGCGGCCGGTGGGGTTCACATAGATCTTGGTGTTCTCATCCAGCAGCCCCGCAGGCACGGTGGGCTTGATGACCAGCTCGATCATGTCCTTGCGGATCTGCTCCAGAGTAGCCTCGGCAGCGTGCTGGGTAGACAGCACCACAGTGTCCACCCGAACGGGCTTGCCGCTCTCGTCATACTCCACGGTGATCTGGGTCTTGCCGTCGGGGCGCAGATAGTCCACCAAGCCCTGCTTGCGCACGTCCGTCAGACGCTTGGCCATTTTCTGCGCAATGGAGATGGCCAGCGGCATCAGCTCCGGCGTTTCGTTGCAGGCATAGCCGAACATCATGCCCTGGTCGCCGGCGCCGTTATCCAGCTCGGTATCGCCGCTGCTCTTGGCCTCCAGGCTCTTGTCCACGCCTAGGGCGATGTCGCCGCTCTGCTCGTCGATGTTGGTGATAACGGCGCATGTATGGCCGTCAAAGCCGTATTTGGCGCGGTCATAGCCGATGTCCAGCACCACCTGACGGGCGATCTTGGGAATGTCCACATAGCAGCTGGTGGTGATCTCGCCCATAATGTGGATCAGACCCGTAGAAGCGCAGGTCTCGCAGGCCACGCGGCCGTTGGGATCCTTTTCCAGAATGGCGTCCAGCACGGCATCGGAGATCTGGTCGCAGATCTTGTCGGGATGCCCCTCGGTAACGGATTCGGATGTGAATAATCTTCTTGCCATGATTTTTTGCTCCTTTTCGTATAATATTTGCAAATCCCATACGATAGCATCGACTGACGGGGCAGCGGGGTCTGGCGGGCAAAAAAGTGCGCTTGCCCTTGTCGATCAATGTGGTTCGGAGCTATGAAAAAAACACGCTCCGGCATTCGACGGATCGTGCTTCAAAATCGCTCCTCATCTGTCGAAGGACGAATGCGGGACTATCACTTCCGCATTCAGCATACTCGTCGGATTTGGCACCTTGCAATGCAGGTTGCCGTGGTTTCATCGGGCCGATCCCTCAACCACTCTTGATAAGGTATTCAGTTATTAGGGATTTACTACGGTTATTATAACAGATGTCCCGCTTCCTTGTCAACGGCTGTCTCTCTCTTTTTTTAACAAAAAAAGCCGTCAAGTTTTATCTTTCTGTACAAAAATCAAATTTCTTCCCTCTGCTGCCCATGGGTCATCGAGGCGCACAGTCCGGCAAAATACTTGTAAAATGGCACCAGCATCCTGAAATTCTCCAAAATTTCCTCCGCCAGCTCCGGATGAAAAATTTTCTCGTCCAGGGGCAGCTCGTGGCTGAGGGTGATGGATTTTTTTTGAAACCAGGGCCGCAGGCGGTCGCTGATCTCCCCCTTGCTGCGAGCGTAGCTGTCGCCATTGAGGGTGAAAATGTCCTGCTTTTCAAAGCCCCGCACCAGCTTCTCAAATTTTGCCGGATGCTCCTGCAGATCACGCCGGAACGCCTCCATCAGCCCTGCCGGTGCCTGCCAGAAGCCCATGCCGTAGCTGTAATACTCCGGCGCGATCTCAAAGTAAAACGTAGGCCGCCCCGTCCAGTCCTTGTCCCCGGTGCGCACGCAGAACCACAGATGGTCCTTGTAGGGGCCCCGACCGAAAAGCCGCCGGGCATCCCGATAAATGCGGCTTGTTTTCAGCATCAGCGGCTCCCGGGGCAGCATCTCCTGCACGCCCTTATAAATGTCCTCACCCAGCGCCTTCACCGGCTCCAGCAAATGCTTCTGGTAGTCCTCCTTGTGCTCCAAAAACCAGCCCCGCTCGTTGTTAAAGCGGATGCCCCACATAAAGTCCACCGTTTCCTGTGTAAATCCCTGAAACATACGGCTTCCTCCTGTATGATCTGTAAATTTATAATAAGTATATCCCTTATCGCGGCAAAAAACAAGGGGACATTCCCGGTAAAATAATGTGTCATTGCGAAGCCAGTGCGCACGCTGGCTGTGGCAATCCGTACTCCCCTGCGGGGATAACCCCTCCGGCGCTATGCACCACCTGT
>OMQS01000134.1 GCA_900313295.1 uncultured Eubacteriales bacterium | reverse complement strand
GCGGCGCTGGCCAAGCTCCTGCCGCAGGAAGACGCATAAGCTCTTTTATAAATTCACTGCTCAGGCAGTATAAGACCAAGGAGGTGTCAACATGGCAGTACCTAAGGGAAAAGTATCCAAGCAAAGACGCAATAAGAGACGCAGCTCCGTGTGGAAGCTGGCGGCTCCCGGTCTGGTGGCATGCCCCAAGTGCGGTGCGCTGCATCTGCCTCACAGAATGTGCCCGGAGTGCGGTACCTACAATGGCCGTGAGGTCAAGGTCGTCAAGTCCGTGGCTGCGGATAAGTAAGTTTGTGTCCTTGCAGGAGGGAAGCGTGGCTTCCCTCCTGTTTTTTTGCTGCCTACCTCTTGCCACACACTCATAGGGGTCGGCGTCCCCGACGACCCTACGCACACCGCTGCACCCTCAGTCCCTGCGTAGGGGACGATGCCCACATCGCCCCGCCAGCAAGTGCCGCATCCTCCCGTCCGTTTTTCCCATTTGGTTTTTTCATTATAATCATAAAAACCATTTGTTTTACTTTTGCCCCCGCACAGGCTATACTATATTTATAAAAATACTTGCGAATCCCCCGAAAAACGGATATAATTAATAAGTTATTATGTGGCAGTATGCCGTTTTTTGGGAGAGAACGCACCTATGAGCACCATCATCACCTCCATAGATCCCGATAGCCCCGCCATGCGAGCCGGTCTGCGCGCCGGCCAGCAGCTTCTGACCATCAATGGCCACGCCGTGGTGGACGTGCTGGACTACCGGTTTTACGGGTACGACCCCGTGAGCCATCTGACGCTGAAAAACGAAGACGGCTCCACCCGGAAGCTCACCGTCCGCAAGGCCGAGGGTGAGGATCTGGGGCTGAACTTCGACACCTACCTCATGGATGAGATGCGCTCGTGCGCCAACCACTGCATCTTCTGCTTCGTGGATCAGATGCCCCCGGGCATGCGCCAGACCCTGTATTTTAAGGATGACGACGCCCGCCTCAGCTTCCTGCAGGGCAACTACATCACCCTCACCAACCTCACCGAGCGGGAGGCGCAGCGCATCATTGACCTGCGCATCAGTCCCATCAATGTGTCCGTCCACACCACGGATCCCCAGCTCCACTGCACCATGCTGGGCAATAAAAACGCCGCCAAAAGTCTGGACTATATCCGCGCCTTCTGCAAGGCCGGCATCGTCATGAACGGCCAGATCGTGGTGTGCCCCGGCTGGAACGACGGCGACCGGCTGCGCCGCACTCTGCGGGATCTGACGGAGATGGAGTTCTCCTCCTGCTCCCTGGTGCCGGTGGGCATCACCAAGTACCGCAAGGGACTGGCCAAGCTCCGCCCCGTAGACGCGGCGTGCGCCGCCGAAATTCTGGACATCGCCGAGGAATTCGGGCAGGAGAATCTGCGCCGCTTCGGCACCCGCCGCTTTTTCTGCGCCGATGAGCTGTTTCTGCGGGCAGGCCGCGCGCTGCCGGAGGACGACTACTACGAGGGCTACCGCCAGCTGGAAAACGGCGTGGGCATGCTCCGGTCCCTGGAGGGCGACCTGCTGCGCGCCATGGAGCTTATGGACGATGCCCCCGTCCCCTCCCCCTTCACCATCGCCACCGGTCGGGCAGCCGAGGCTTTCATGCGCCACCTGCTGACCCTTGTGCAGCAGCGGTTTCCACAGGTGCAGGGCAAGGTGGTGGGCGTAGACAACGACTTTTTCGGCCACACCATCGACGTGGCGGGTCTTCTCACCGGACAGGATCTGGCCGTCCAGCTCAAGGCGCACAAGCCTCTGGGGCGGGTGCTGATCCCGCTTCACATGCTGCGCCATGCGGAGGACGTATTTTTGGATGACTGGACGGTGCCGCAGCTTTCGCAGGCGCTGGAGGCGCCCGTGCAGGTAGTGGGCATCGACGGCTTCGACCTGTGCGACTCCATTTTTGAACTGTAAGGAGGGATATCTATGGCAAAACCTATGATCGCCATCGTGGGTCGCCCCAACGTGGGCAAATCCATGCTGTTTAATAAACTCATCGGCCGCCGTCTTTCCATCGTGGAGGACACCCCCGGCGTCACCCGTGACCGCATTTACGGTGAAAGCGACTGGTGCGGCCGCAAATTCACCCTGGTGGACACCGGCGGCATCGAGCCAAACACCGACAACGAGATTCTCACCTTCATGCGCGAGCAGGCGCAGATCGCCATTGACAATGCCACCGTCATCGTCCTGGTGGTGGACAGTAAGACCGGCATGACCGCCGCCGACCAGGAGGTGGCCAATATGCTCCAGCGTTCCAAGAAGCCCATCGTTCTGGCGGTGAACAAAATGGACTCCACCGGCACGGTGGATCCGGAATTTTATGAATTTTACAATCTGGGACTGGGCGACCCCATCGCCGTGTCCGCCGTCCACGGCCACGGCACCGGCGACCTGCTGGATGCCTGCATGAAATACTTCCCGCCGGAAGATGACAACGAGGAGGATGACGACGTCATTCAGGTGGCCATCATCGGCAAGCCCAACGTGGGCAAGTCCAGCCTCACCAACCGCATTCTGGGGCAGGAGCGCGTCATCGTCAGCAACGTGGCGGGCACCACCCGCGACGCCATCGACTCCTACTTTGAAAACGAGACCGGCAAATATAACTTTATTGACACCGCCGGCATGCGCAAAAAGTCCAAGGTGGACGACGCCATCGAAAAATACAGCGTCCTCCGCGCCACCATGGCCATCGAGCGCAGCGACGTGTGCCTGATCCTCATCGACGCCAACGACGGCGTCACCGAGCAGGACACCAAGATCGCCGGTCTTGCCCACGAGGCGGGCAAAGCCTGCATCATCGTGGTGAACAAGTGGGATGCCGTGGAAAAGGACGGCAAGACCATGGACCGGATGCGCGAGGACATCCGCCGGGATTTGAGCTACATGACCTACGCCCCCATCCTGTTCATCTCTGCCCTCACAGGCCAGCGGGTGAACCGGCTGTTTGAGCTTATCAATTACGTCCACAACCAAGCCTCTACCCGCATCACCACCGGCATGCTCAACTCCGTGCTGGCCGACGCCCAGACCCGGGTGCAGCCCCCCACGGACAAGGGCCGCCGCCTGAAGATCTACTACATGACCCAGGTGGGCATCAAGCCCCCCCACTTTGTGATCTTCTGCAACGATAAGAAGCTCTTCCACTTCTCCTACCAGCGGTATCTTGAAAACCAGATCCGCAGCGTGTTCGGTCTGGAGGGCACCCCCGTGATCCTCTCCATCCGCCAAAAGGGGGACGATGACAATTAAACTATCCATCTATTTCGTGGTGGGGCTGACGCTGCTGGTTTCCTACCTGCTGGGCTGCTTCAACGGCTCCGTGGTCACCTCCCACTTCATCATTCGGGACGATGTGCGCAAGCACGGCAGCGGCAACGCCGGCCTCACCAATTTCTACCGCACCTACGGCGCCAAATACGCCCTCATCGTCATCCTCTGCGACATGGGCAAGACCCTGCTCTCCTGCCTCATCGGCGGCTACCTGATGCTCTGCACCAACGGCTGCTGGACGCTGGGCGTGCTGCTGGGCGGCCTCGGCTGCGAGCTGGGGCACATGTTTCCGGCGTACTACGGCCTCAAGGGCGGCAAGGGCATCCTCTCCGGCGGCGTGCTGGTGTGGATGCTGGACTGGCGCATCGCTCTGGTTTCGTGGAGTCTGTTCCTGCTGCTGTGGCTGCTGACCCGCTATGTGTCCCTCGGCTCCGTCGTCGGCACGGCCAGTATGCCCTTCACCGCATTCTTTGTGTTTGACCATGACCCGCTGCTGACGGCGCTGTGCGCTCTTGTGGCCGCGTTGGTCATCTACTGCCATCGGGAAAATATCCGCCGCCTGCTCAAGGGGACGGAGCGCAAATTCCGTTGGCATGTGAACCCCATAAGTCCCGACGAAAGCGATTCGGAATAGAGAAAGGAAACAGCTATGAAACACAATCAAGTTCGCCAGGTAGTGTTCCCCGTCATCACCGCTATGATCTGGGGTACCTCCTTCGTGGCCCAGAGCACCAGCACCGAGCATGTGGGGGCCTACACCTTCAATGCCGCCCGTTCCTTTGTGGGTTTTTTGGCCCTGCTGGTGGTCATTCAGATCTTTGACGCGGTAAATCGCCGTAAGCAGGCCTCCGCTTCTCCGTCTCAAGAGCAGTCTGCCCCTGCCGAAAGCCGCAAGACCCTGATCATCGGCGGTATCTGCTGCGGCTTCGCCCTGGCCCTGGCCTGCAATTTGCAGCAGTTGGGCATGGTGGCCGGTGCCAGCGCCGGAAAGACCAGCTTTATCACCACCCTCTATGTGGTGCTGGTTCCCATCTGCGGGCTGTTTCTCAAGAAAAAAGTCTCTCCCGCCGTGTGGGTCAGTGTTCTGCTGGGCGTAGCGGGCCTGTACTGTCTGTGCATCAAGGACGGCTTCTCCATCGCTCCCAGCGACCTTTTGGTGCTGCTATGTGCCTTTGGCTACACTCTGCATATTCTGGTTATTGACCACTTCACCCAAAAGGTGGACGGCATTAAAATGAGCTGCATTCAGTTCCTGACCTGTGCGGTGATCTCCGCTGTTTTGATGCTCATTTTCGAGCACCCCACCTGGGCGGACATCACCCCCTGCATAGGCTCCATCCTGTATGTAGGCGTTTTCTCCAGCGGTGTGGCCTATACCCTGCAAATCCTGGCTCAAAAGGACTCCAATCCCACCATTGTGGCCCTCCTCCTGAGCCTGGAGAGCGTATTTGGTGCCGTGTCCGGCGCCATCTTCCTGCACGAAACAATGACCGGTAAGGAGCTGATCGGCTGCGTACTGATGCTTATTGCCGTGGTGCTGGCGCAAGTCGATTTCCCCATCAAGAAAAATGCAAAACCTGTCTAAAGGAGGCAAATTATTATGACCGAAACCACT
>OMQS01000016.1 GCA_900313295.1 uncultured Eubacteriales bacterium | reverse complement strand
TGGGGGATGGTGGATTCGAACCACCGAAGGCATCGCCAGCAGATTTACAGTCTGTCCCCTTTGGCCACTCGGGAAATCCCCCATATCTTGTATGAAATTGGAGCTGGTGGACGGATTCGAACCCCCGACCTGCTGATTACAAATCAGCTGCTCTACCAGCTGAGCTACACCAGCACAACAACCAGCGAATATTATGCTATCACAAAGGCGCAAATTTGTCAATAAAAAAGTTGTAAGGATAACGAATTTTTTGAAAAACGGGAAAGGAGATCGACAAACATGACATTGCAGCAGCTATCGCAGCAGTATTGGGAGGAGGCGCAGGCTCTGCACGGACGCATCGTTTTCCTGCGGCAGGAGCAGGATCGCTGCGACGATCGGGAGAGCGCCGAACTTCTGCGCCGGCGCATACGGGAGCTGGAGCCGCTCCATCGGCAGACCCGCCAGCTGGCGGAGCTTACTGCTCGCTACTACGACAGGGGGTACCACAAGAATGCGTACTACACCCTCTGAGGCCTACGACCCCATTGACATCGCCAGCCTGTGCCTGTGGCGGCAGGAGCAGTCCGGCGACAACCAGGAGCGCATTCGCCGCCTGCTGAGCAACCTGCCGCTGGCGGTGCAGCAGGAGCTGACACCCCGCCAGCGGGAGATCCTGCAAATGCGCTTCACCGGCGGCATGAGCATCACGGGCATTGCCAAGGAGCTGGGGCTGAACAAATCCACGGTGTCCCGCTCCCTGACCCGCAGCGTGGAGCGGCTGTATAGGTCGCTGCGGTACAGCCTGTAAAGTTCGACTTGACTTTTTTTTGAAAAGCGGGAATAATGGAAGAAAGAACGAAAAAAGGAGGACTGCTCTATGTTCGGCAAGCTGTCGCACAACCGCTGGCTGAAGCTGTGCGTGGGTGTGCTGGGGGCACTGGTCGTGGCCACGTCCATCAATCTGTTCGTCGTCCCCCACGGGTTATATACCAGCGGACTGCTGGGCTTCTGCCAGCTCATCCGCACCATACTCGTCCAAAAGCTGGGTCTTACGCCGGCCTTTGACGTGGCGGGCATACTGTACCTGCTGCTGAATATTCCCCTGCTTTTGCTGGCGTGGAAAAATCTGGGCAGAGCCTTCGTGGTGCGCACGTTGATCTGCACCGTGAGCTGCTCCGTGTTCCTCACGGTGATCCCCGTGCCGGCGGAGCCTATCATCGAGGACCTGCTCACCAGCTGCCTGCTGGGCGGCATCGTGTGCGGCTTTGCCGGCGGTCTGATCCTGACCTGCGGGTGCAGCAGCGGCGGGTTGGATATTCTGGGGCTGTACCTGAGCAAAAAGGGCAAGGGCTTCACCGTGGGCAAGTTCAGCATCTCCTGCAACGCGGTGCTCTACACCCTGTGCCTGGTGCTGTTCGACGCCACCACTGCCATTTACTCCACCATTTACACGGTGTTCAGCAGCCTGTTTGTGGATCGCTTCCACCAGCAGAGCATCACCGTGCAGGTGCTGATCTTCACCAAGGAGAACCATCCGGAGCTGCCGCAGTTCATCATGGAGCAGCTGGATCGGGGCGTCACCTGCTGGGAAGGCCGCGGCGGCTACACCGGCCAGCCGCTGGAGGTGCTGTGCGTGTGCCTGAACAAGTATGAGATCGAGACCCTCCGCCGCGAGGTGCTGAGGATCGACCCCCACGCCTTCTTCATCGTGCAGGAGGGCGTGCAGGTGGGCGGCAATTTTGAAAAGCATCTGAACTGAACAAAAAAGGGCGCTCTCGCGTGAGGGCGCCCTTTTTATATAATGTATGTCAGCGGTACGTCACCGTGACTCAGGGGTATTTCTCCTGCAGGTCGCGGAAGATCTCCCGCATGGGCTGGGCGTAGGCTTGCAGCTCCTCGGGCATGGCGGCGAGGCTCGCCGGCGGCGCTTTTGCGCCGCCACACGCACGCGGGCATCGAAACATGCCGCCGGCATGTTTCTCTCGCTTTGCTCGTGCCCTTTTCGAGCCTCTGCCCGACTTGACCAAAAAAACACCATCATGACGGATGGTGTTTCTTTTTGTGATTGCTCACAGGTTTTGCTGCCCGTGCGCACTCCTGTATATCGCAAGGAAAGGAATGTATGCAAGGGAAACCTTAGTCGGGTTTCCCTTGCGTGTTAAATCGCCCGCCCGCAGGCGACCACTTTTGCGGAGCAAAAGTGCTGCTCCAAAAAGAAAGACACCCCTACGGGTGTCTTTCTTTTTGGAGCGGGCGACGAGGCTCGAACTCGCTACCTCGACCTTGGCAAGGTCGCGCTCTACCAGATGAGCTACGCCCGCACAGCAATGGTTATTATAAGGCATGGTGCAACCATTGTCAATAGTTTTTTTCACTCTTTCAGAATTATTTCCACGATCCCCCAGCTGTCGGTGTCGGGGTAAAAATGCACCTGCCACGTTTCCTCGCCCCGCCCCGCTTCCTGCTGCACGGCGGCCACGGCGGTCAGAACGGCCTCGCGGCTGCCGTCAAAGCCGCTCACCTGCACCGTCAGCGCGGAGCCTTTGTTCTGCTCCACTGCTCGCAGCAGGTCGGTCAGCGCCGCCATGCTGGTGGTGTGGACAATGGCCTTGATCTGCTGCGCCGTGCGGCGGTAGGCGGCGGTAAAGCGCAGCTGGGTGTAGCCGCGGCCGCCCTCGTCCACGGTGTAGGTCAGGCGCTCCAGCGCATAGGCACCCAGGGGCGTTTCCACCAGCACCTCGTCGCAGGCCTCCTGCGCAGCCTGAGCGGCGTCGGGCAGGGCGGGACTGTCATAGAGCCACACCGTGCCGCTCTCGTCGTGGGCGCTGATGAGCAGCAGCAGGTCGTTCACCAGATCCTGATAGCTCTCCGCCCGCAGCACGTCCCGGCGGCTGCCCTCGTAATAGGTGGCGCTGTGGGGCGAGGTGCGGGTGTACTCCCGCTGCAGCAGGCCGCAGCCGGACAAAAGCAGCGCCGCGCACAAAAACAGGGGGATCATTCTTTTTTTCATGGGGCGCTCCTTTCTGCCCGAATTTGAACCGATCGTCTATGATTTTATAGTATGGTGAGCTGCTCCCGTCCCTGATCCTCCTCCCGTAGCAGGGCGCCGGCGGCGGGGATGCTGCGCACCCGATAGCGGCTGAGGTTCACGATGCCGCTGTCGGCGAAGTCGCACACCCGCTGCAAACGGTAGCGGGGCTTCATGTTCATCACGGCCACGCCCTGAGTAGCGCGGGTGGTCTTGGGCGAGAGCAGCGACGTGTGCAGCAGCAGCGCCCGAGGCTCCGTGCTGATGAGCGCCAGCTCTTTGTCCTCCGTCAGATGCAGCAGCGCCGTCAGGGGGCTTTTATCCGAGTAGGCGCCGGTGAGCTTGCGGCGGTTGGAGGTGGTGGCGTAGGCCGAGAGGACGACTCTCGCGCACTTGCCGTTTTCAAAGAAAAACAGCAGATGGCCGCTGTAATCCGCCGGCAATACCATGTCGATGACCTTTTCGTCCTCGTCCATGCCCAGCTTGGTGGGCAGATAGTCCCCCAGCACCGAGGCCTTGCTGTCGGCAAAGTCGGCCGCCCGCACCTTATACACCTGCTGGCGGTCGGTGAAGAACATCAGCTCGGTGTTGTTGGTGGCTTCCACCTGACGCAGCAGCCCGTCGCCCTCCTTGAACTTCTGCTCGCCGCTCATGCGCAGGGACTGGGGTGTGATCTTCTTGAAATAGCCCTCGCGGGACAAAAACAACGTCACGGGGTAGTCGGGCGTATCCTCCGGCTCCTCTTCGTACTCCACCTCGTGGCTGTAAATGATCTCGGTCTTTCGGGGCTGGGCGTACTTTTTCCGCACATCCTCCAGCTCGCCCACGATGATCTTGCGGATGCGGGCGGGCTTTTTCAGCGTGTCCTCCAAGTCCTCGATCTCCTCGGCCAGCGAGGCGGTCTCCTGCACCCGCTTGAGGATGTATTCCTTGTTGATATTGCGGAGCTTGATCTCCGCCACATACTCTGCCTGCACCTGGTCGATGCCGAAGCCGATCATCAGATTCGGCACCACCTCCGCCTCTTCCTCGGTCTGGCGGATGATCTCAATGGCCTTGTCGATGTCCAGCAGAATGCGCTTCAGACCCAGCAGAAGGTGCAGCTTTTCCTGTTTTTTGTGCAGAATGAAATACACCCGCCGCCGCACGGACTCCGTGCGCCATGCCAGCCACTCCTCCAGCAGCTCCCGTACGCCGAGAACGCGGGGCATACCGGCGATGAGGATGTTGAAATTGCAGCTCACCGTGTCCTGCAAGGGGGTCAGGCGGAAGAGCTTCTGCATGAGCTTATCGGGGTCCACGCCCCGCTTGAGGTCGATGGTCAGCTTCAGGCCGGAGAGGTCGGTCTCGTCCCGCATGTCGCTGATCTCCTTGATCTTCCCCGCCTTCATCAGCTCGGACACCTTGTCCAGAATGGCCTCCAGCGAGGTGGAGTAGGGAATTTCATAAATTTCAATGAGGTTTTCGTTCTTGATGTAGCGGTATTTTGCCCGCACCTTCACGCCGCCGCGGCCGGTGTCGTAGATCCGGCGCAACTCCTCCGGCTCGCAGAGAATTTGTCCGCCGGTGGAAAAGTCCGGTGCCAGCAGAGTGGTGGACACGTCGTGGTCGGGATTTTTCAGAAGCTGGATGGTGGTGTCGCACACCTCCCCCAGATTGAACCCGCAGATTTGGGACGCCATGCCCACGGCAATGCCCTGATTGGCGCTCACCAGCACGTTGGGATAGGTGGTGGGCAGGAGGGCAGGCTCCTTGGTGGTGTTGTCGTAGTTATCCACGAAGTCCACGGCGTCGCAGTCCAGATCGCGGAACAGCTCGGCGCAGATGGGCGCCAGCTTCGCCTCGGTGTAGCGGCTGGCGGCGTAGGCCATGTCACGGGAGTAGACCTTGCCGAAGTTGCCCTTACTGTCCACGAAGGGGTGCAGCAGCGCCTCGTTGCCCTTGGCCAGACGCACCATGGTCTCGTAGATGGCCTGATCGCCGTGGGGGTTCAGGCGCATGGTCTGGCCTACGATGTTGGCGCTCTTGGTGCGGTTCCCCGTCAGCAGGCCCATCTTGTACATGGTATACAGGAGCTTGCGGTGGGAGGGCTTGAAGCCGTCGATCTCCGGAATGGCGCGGGACACGATGACGCTCATGGCGTAGGGCATGTAGTTCTCGTCCAGCGTCCGCGTGATGGGCTGCGCCACCACCGTGCCCCGCAGACCCATGACATTGGGGTCGGCGGCGGGATGGACGGTTTTCGGTTCTGTTTTCTTCTTTGCCATGAAAGATGATTCCTTTCGTATTCAAACTGGCGGGGATGCAAGGAATGACCCAGCCAAAAAACGCTCGTTTTCAATTTGCGGCGCACC
>OMQS01000033.1 GCA_900313295.1 uncultured Eubacteriales bacterium | reverse complement strand
GCGATCTCGCGGCCCAGCTCCTTGGCGATGCGGACGACCTTGGCCACCAGCTCGCCGTTGGAAGCGGCCTTCTGACCCTTGCCCAGATAGATGTTGTCCTCGAAACCAACGCGGACATTACCGCCCATGGCGATGGCAGCGGCGGCCATGGTCCAGGCAGCGCGGCCTACGCCGGAGACAGTCCAGGTGGAGCCTGCGGGGATCTTGCTGGCGAAGAAGGCCAGATTCTCCACGGAGGCGGGGGTGCAGCCGTGCACGCCCAGCACGAAGTTGAACTGCATGGGAGCACCGGGCACCTCGCCCTTCTTGGCCATGCCAAGGATGGTGTCAATGTGACCCAGCTCGAAGCACTCATACTCGGGCTTGATGTTGTTTTCCAGCATACGCTTGCCGAAGGCACGCATGGTGGGCATGGTGTTGTCGAAGATCTCGTCGCCGAAGTTGCAGGTGCCGCAGTCCAGAGTGGCCATCTCAGGGAACAGCTCAGTGGGCTGCAGACGCTCCTCGGGGCTCATGCCGGTGGCGCCGCCGGTGGAGGGGATCATGATAACATCGGGCAGCTCCTTGCGGATGGCGTCCATCACGACCCGGAAACGCTCACGATCCTGGGTGGGGGTGCCGTCGTCCTCGCGAACATGGATGTGCAGAATAGCTGCGCCGGCATCATAGGCGGACTTGGCCTCGCGGACCATCTCCTCCACGGTATAAGGCACGGCAGCATTCTGCTCCTTGGTGACCTCAGCGCCGCAGATAGCAGCGGTAATAATCAGCTTTTCCATATCCTCAGCTCCTTACTTCTCGATCTTTTTGCGCTGGCAATCCTTGGGGGTGACGCAGGTGCCGTGGGCGCGGCAGACCACAACAGGCTCGGCCAGAACGTCAGCGGCGGAAGCGCTGATGTCGGGACGGGACACGATGACCTTGCGAGCCTCGAACTTCATGGTGCGGGAGGTGTTGCCGATCTTCTCGATCTCGCCGTAAGCCTCGATGTAATCGCCGGCATACACGGGAGCCAGGAACTCGACGTTGTCATAAGCGCAGAACAGGCCTTCGTCACCGTCGCACTTAATGAGCAGCTCGGTGGCGACATCACCGAACAGGTGCACCATGTGGGCACCGTCCACCAGGTTTCCGCCGTAATGAGCATCCTTGGCGCTCATACGCAGACGCAGCAGAGAAGTCATCTTTTCCATGATAAATTCCTCCTAAAAAATGTTTTTTACAGAGTTTCTTATAACGCCGGCCATGCGGCGCCTTTCGGGCATGAAAAAAGGCGCTACTGGTCAAGTCGATGACCAATAGCGCTCCATGTCTATAAAGGACATGACAGTTGCGCCGCTTACACGGCACACCCAGGAGCACGCCGCAGGATGTGCGCGCACCTTCGGCGAAAAACCCCTTCGCCGACCTCCATTGAGCCCCCTGCCGCCCCGAAGCCGACTACCCTGTTTTTCGCACCTCTATTGTCTGTTATATGGAATTCTGCACTTCAAATTATAATACAATCAGCGGATTTGTCAAGGCATGATTGTGAGAAAAATGACAATAATTTTTTCGAGTGATGCGACAAAATTTTCATTGTTTCGGGACAGGAAAAAGCAAAGAAAAAGCAGGCAAAAACAGAAGGTGCGGCGGGAGTGTGGGGCAAAAGAAATACGGATTGCCACACCAGTCTGCGGACAGGTTCGTGATGACAGTTTTTTGGGGAGCACATGGAGCGGGGCGGCCGGAGACCGACTCCTACAGAGGCATAACAGAGCACGAAAGAAGGGACAGCCGAGCGCTGCCCCTTCCCTATCCATCTATTCAAATCAATAATTCTCCTCGATGAGATGCAGGATCTCCGGCTTCAGGGAGAGCATACGGCAGATGTTCAGAGCGTCACGGGGGCAGTCGGACTTGCCCTCCACGCGGTACAGGCCGTAGTTCATATGGCGGGCGATGACGCGGATGCCGTCTTCCCCGCTGACGGCCAGCTCCCGACGGATGGCCTCCGGGTCAATGTCGCGGAGGCCGATGATCTGGTAGTGGGCATGGCCGCAGTCGGCCACCTTGTCATAGTGGGTGGTGAGGAGGGAGATGGCGTTGACATGGTTCAGATATTTCGTCACGGCCTGCACGATGACGGCGCCCTCGTCGGGGTTGGTGCCGCGTGCGAACTCATCCAGCAGGAACAGCGAATAGCCCTGCTCCACCTGCGCGAGCGCCTTCTGGAACTGCACGATCTCCGAGCCGAAGCCGGAAAGGCCGGACTGGATGGACTGCATATCCTCAAAGAGCATCAGCACGCTCTCGAACAGGGGCATTCTCGCCGCCTTGGCGCAGACAAGGAAGCCCGCCTGCATCAGCAGCACGTTCAGCGCCACCGTCTTCATGGCAACGGACTTGCCGCCCATGTTGGCGCCGGTGATGACCGTGGCGCCGCGCTCCAGCGAAATGGACACCGGCACGAAGCTGCGCCCCTGCTCGCTGAGCAGGTCGCAAAGCTCGGGGTTCACCATGTCCGTCAGCTCCAGCTCGCCGTCGGTGATCTCCGGCATAACGCCGCCGTAGCGCACGGCAAACAGGGCTTTCTGGATGATGAAATCCAACCGGCCGGCGCTCTCGGCGTCCGCCAGCATATCCTCCGCCAAGGGGGCAAGACGGGCGCCCATGTCGCGGCGGATCTTCGTTTCCTCGCTCTCCTCCTCGGCGCACACGCGGGTGCGCTGCAGGCGAAGGTCGTCCTTTTCGGCGTCGGTCTTCGCCTCGTGGAGCTTTTCCTCCAGCTGCTTTTTGGTGCGGCGGATCTGACGGAGATTCTCGGTCATGCTGTCGGGGATATAAAAGCCGCGGGAGCGGGTGTTATCCGGATCCAGAATGTCCAGAGCGGGCTTTGGATCGTGGAAGGACAGGCCGCGCAGGGGCGCTTCCTCGGTCAGCTGAGCGTACAGTGGCAGCAGGCTCTCCAGACGCTGCAGGTAACCCTTGATCTCGAACAGCTCCACATGATCCGGCACCTCGCCGTCGCGGCAGCGACGGATGGAATTGCGGATGTCCTTCATCTGGCACAGCAGGATACATATTTTATCATACACGCCCTTAAGCTGCTCGGCGTGGTCGGCGGCCTGCCGCACATTATATAATTCCGTTTCCAGCTCGGCGCGCTCGGCCGGCGTGTAAAACCGCAGGCGGCGGATCTTCTCCTGCCCGAAGGGGCTGCAGCCGTGGAGCGTTTCCAGGGCGTATTGCAGGCCGATCTGCTGCTTTTCCTCAAATCGAATGGAAATCATGCCAGTTCCTCCTTCACATTGATGACCGGCACCTTCACGCTCTGGCGCATCCGATCAATAAACTCGTCCTTATCAAACTTCCAGCCGTAGGCCGACACGGGGTTCACCGTGACACACAAAGTCCGGGCGGCATCCTTGGTCTGGAGCGTCACGTCACGCACGGCCAGCTTGTCCAGCGTGTCGGGCTTTAAGAGCACCTTGCTGGGGTCGGCCACCACAAGGCGGCTGCTGCGGAGCAGGCCGCTGCGCAGGAGAGGGATGACCATGGTGTCCGTGAGGGCGCCGGCGATGTAAGCCTCGCCGTGCTCCTTGAGGCAGGCCTCCAGGCCGTTCGTGGCCTCGGGGGGCAGGGTGTCCGCCTTGGGCAGATCCATAAGGCGGCAGAAGTTGGCCGTGTCCTCGATGACCTTGTCCATGCTCATGTTATAGGACGCGCCGGTGCAGAGGACGATGCCGTCGGCCACGTTGCGGGCGCCCAGAGATTTGCGGCCGAGGGCGCCGTCAATGATGGACTGGGTGGCGCCCAGCTCGAAGAACATGCGGGACACCTCCCGCAGCTGCGCCGTGATGGAGGGACCCGCCAGCTGCACATAGCCGTCGCTGCGGGCGCGCATGACCACCACCTCGCCCAAGGGGGTGGGGATGCCGGTGGTGATGAGAATCTCCTTGGTCACGTCCCCCAGACGCAGCATGTCCTTGGCGGTGGCGATGAGGGTGCCGGCGGGGACGAAAATGCTGGGCTTCTCGGTGCCGGTGACCACGTCGGTGCTCTCGCCGTCACGGCCGATGGACGTAAGACCCAAGATCTGCCGGCGGCCTGTGTGCGCCAGGAGCCAGTTGAGCATGGTGGTTTTGCCGGCGTTTTTGCACATGCCCACGATGGACATGCTCTGCACCTGCTGCAGACGGCTGACCAATTCTGCTGTTGTCATATTCTCTCTCCTTCCGAGGAAATAAGCTGTCTAATAGATGATTATACCGCAAGGAACAGGAAAAGAAAAGGGGGAAGTTTGGAGTTTTCTGCTTTCAAGGGGGGTGGGGATACCTCGCCCTACGGAGGGCAGAAGGTGCAGGGCGCGGGGGTATTACGGATTTTCACACCAGCCTGCGGGCTGGTTCACAATGACAGGTTTTTTGAGGGTGCAGCGTATGTCGGCGGCAGGGTGAGGGCACCCCGCCCTTTTCTTGCTTTAACAGCGCAGAGGCGAGGAAACCCTTCCCCGCCTCTGCTTGCCATTTATTCTTATGGATCAAATCCCTATGGCTGCAATTATACAGCCGAGCACCAGCGCCGAAGCCAACGCAAGCGCAAACAGCATCATGAGGTGAAACATTTTCGCTTACTCCACCGTGACGCTCTTGGCGAGGTTGCGGGGCTTGTCGATGTCGCAGCCGCGCTCCAGCGCGATGTAGTACGCCAGCAACTGCAGAGGCACCACGCCCAGCTGGGGCAGCAGCATGTCGTGAATGTCCGGAATGGTCATGACCATGGGGACATGACGGCGCATCTCTTCGGCATGGCTGCGGGTGGTCAGCGCCAGCACATTGGCGCCCCGCGCCTGCACCTCCACCACGTTGCTCATGGCCTTGTCGAACAGGGGACCATAGGTACCCAGAGCGATGACCAGCGTTCCCTCCACGATGAGGGAGATGGTGCCGTGCTTCAGCTCGCCGGAGGCATAAGCCTCGGAATGGATATAGGAAATTTCCTTGAGCTTCAGGCTGCCCTCCAAGGACAGGGCATAGTCCAGATTGCGGCCGATGAAGAACACGTCCTCGCTTTTGCAGATCTGCTTTGCGATGTCGTGGATGGCCTCGGCGCCGTCCAGAATTTTCTCGATGTACTCCGGCAGGCGCTGCATATCCCGCACCATTTCGGAGTAGGTCTGGCGGTCGACGGTGCCCAGAATGTCGCCGAAATACAGACCCAGCATGTTCAGCACGGCCATCTGGGTGCTGTAGGCCTTGGTGGTGGCCACGGCGATCTCGGGGCCGGCCCAGGTATAGAGCACGTCATCGGACTCACGGGCGATGGAGGAGCCGACCACGTTGACAATGGACAGGATGCGGGCGCCGCGCTTTTTGGCCTCACGCAGAGCGGCCATGGTGTCCAGCGTTTCGCCGGACTGGCTGATGGCGATGACCAGATCGCCCCGCTGCACGATGGGGTCGCTGTAACGGAACTCGGAGGCCAGCACCACCTCCACGCTGCGGCGGAGCATGCGCTCCAGATTGTACTTGCCCACCATGCCCACATGGTAGGACGAGCCGCAGGCGATGATGATGATGCGGCCGATATTGCGGATGTCCTCGGGGGTCATGGTGAGATCCTGCAGGATCACGCGGCCGCCCTGCAGGCGGGCAGCGGTGGCCTCCCGAATGGCGCGGGGCTGCTCGAAGATCTCCTTGAGCATGAAGTGGGCGTAGCCGCCCTTTTCGGCGGCGTCGATATTCCAGTCCACATGGTGGTGCTTCTTGGTCACTTCGGCGCCGGTCTTGTCATAGACGGTGATGCTGTCCGAGGTCAGAACGGCCATCTCGCCGTCCTCCATATAGGAGATGTCACGGGTGTGGCGGATGATGGCGGTGACGTCGGAGGCGATGAAGTTCTCCCCCTCGCCGTAGCCCAGCAGCAGCGGGGCGTCCTTGCGGGCGGCGATGAGGGTGTCCGGCGCATCGGCGGACACGATGCCGAAGGCATAGGCTCCCTCCACGGCGTTGAGCACGCGGTGCACGGCCTCGATCATATCGCCGCACTGGTCATAGTAGTAGTCCAGCAGCTGCACCACCACCTCGGTGTCGGTCTCAGACGTGAACTGATAGCCCTTGTGCAGCAGCTGACCCTTCAGCTCCGCGAAGTTCTCGATGATGCCGTTGTGCACCAGCGCAATGCGGCCGCTGCGGCTGACATGAGGGTGGGCGTTGATGTCGTTTGGCTCGCCGTGGGTGGCCCAGCGGGTGTGGCCGATGCCCAGCGTGCCGGGCAGATCCGCGCCGTCATGGGTCAGCTCCTTCAAGACCTGCAGGCGACCCTTGGCCTTTCTCACCTGCATCCCGTTCGGGCCGCTGACGGCCACGCCGGCAGAGTCATAACCACGGTATTCCAGCCGCTGCAGTCCGTCCAGCAGAATGGGGGCGGCCTGCTCCCGACCTACATAACCTACGATTCCACACATATTTAATTTCCTCCTGATCGCTAAACTGATTTTTTCACAATCGTTTTTTACAATCGGAAGGACAAACGCACAGATATTTGCCATTCCTGTCCGGCCGCAGCTTCTCTGTTTTGCGGTCGCCCGCATATTTACCGGCTGCGTGCGCACCCGAACGGTGCGGGAGAGCTTCCGCCGAAAAACTCGATACTCTCTCCTCCTCGTCGTCCCACGCAAGTGGGCGCTGGCGCTTGTGATGGGGGGGATCCCCATGAGCCTCCTTTCCGCTCTGTGTCTGACTTTTTTGTATATTTCTACCTCAAACGGCAAATACTGCCGCAAAGGAGGTATGCCCTGTGATAACCGCTTTTTTCCGCACAGCCATTTTATACCTGCTGCTCATCGTGGGGCTTCGGCTCACCGGCAAGCGGCAGATCGGCGAGCTGGAGCCTATTGAACTGGTGCTGACGATGCTGCTGTCGGATCTGGCCTCGGTGCCCATGCAGGACTTCGGCATCCCGCTGGTGAACGGGGTCATCCCCATCGTGACGCTGCTGGCCATGAGCATGCTCCTCAGCTGCGTCAGCCTGCGCAATGTGCGCTTTCGCACCCTGATCTGCGGCAAGCCCGCCATCATCATACGAAACGGGAAGCTCCAGCAGGACGCCATGCGCCACAATCGCCTGACCCTGGACGAGCTGTTCGAGGAGCTGCGCACCCAAGGCGTCACGGATATAAGCGATGTCAAGTACGCTATTTTGGAGACCGGCGGGCAGCTGTCGGTGCTGCTGCGCACCGTGGCCCAGCCCGCTACGCCCTATCAGCTGGGCCTGACCTACGAGGACGATGTGTTTCTCCCCACCGTTATCATCAACGACGGGCGGCTGCTGCGGGGCAACCTGCGCCAGACCGGACACGACGAAGCGTGGCTGCAGGCGCAGCTTTCAGAAAACGGCGTGGACGCTCCCTCCCAAGTCTTTCTGCTGAGCATTGACGAGCGGGGGAAGATCATTTGTATTGTAAAGGATCGTGCCAAATGAGATCGCTGAGGATACCCATTTTTATCCTGCTGCTGACGATGATCCTGTGCCTGTATGCCGGCAGCAGCGTGAAGCGCTGCACGGACGGCTGGAAGCAGCAGCTCCAGACCGCCGCAGACTTTGCAGGCCGGGAGGACTGGCCGCAGGCGCAGCAGGCGCTCACCGGCCTCTACGAAAGCTGGCAGGTGCAGCAGGAGTGGCTCCACATGGTCATTGCCCATCAGGAGCTGGACGAAACGGAGGCGCTGCTGCAGCGGTGCATCGCCCTCTGCCGGCAGCGGGAAGGCAGCGACTTGCAGGCGGACATGGCCGAGCTGTGCACCCAATTTACCCTCTTGGATGAGATGCAGCGGCTGACCCTGCGGAACATTTTATAGCCTATTATAGCCTATGGCGCCGGATCACTTTTCATTCAGCAGCTTATTCAGCTCGCTCATGAAGGTGTTGATGTCCTTGAACTGGCGGTACACGGAGGCGAAGCGCACATAGGCCACCTCGTCGGCCTTTTTCAGCTTGTCCATGACCATCTCGCCCACCAGCTCCGTGCTGATCTCGCGCTCCAGCTTGTTTTGCAGCTCCTGCTCGATCTCAAGCGCCATGCGCTCCATGTCGGCCACCGGCACGGGGCGCTTTTCGCAGCTGCGCTGGATGCCCCGCAGCACCTTGCTGCGGTCAAAGGTCTGGCGGCTGCCGTCCTTCTTGATGACCACCATGGGCAGGCTCTCCACGGTTTCATAGGTGGTAAAGCGCCGCTCGCACTGCAGGCACTCCCTGCGGCGGCGGATGCTGCCCTCATCGGCAGGGCGGGAGTCCACCACCTTACTCTCGGAAAATCCGCAATAGGGACATTTCATGGGTCTTGTTCCCCTCCCTTCAGGCCGCCCGATGGAGCGGCTGTTATGGTATTATATCACAACGCGTCAAGATATGGTAGCCGTTTTTCGCCGCGGCACAACATTTTCCCTCAGCGGCGCACTTTTTTGAAGAACAGGAAGTAAACCAGAAGGCCGTCGATGATGAAATCATAGACACGAAAGCCCTCGAACAGGAGAAGGCTGGAGAGCACGGACACCGCCACGATGCCCACCCGCAAAAGAGCGGAAAAGGTGCCTTTTTCCTTGCTCCGCCAAGCCAGATACGCCATGAGGGGCGACAGGAGAGCAAACACCGTCCAGCCGATGATATAGCTTTTGCCGTACACCCCGTGGGTGATGACGGCCACGGCGTAATAGGTGGCCAGCACGCCCAGGCAGAAGGGCAGGATGTTGGCCATGGCGCGCCCGGGGGTGGGGCTGTAGATGGCGATGAGGGTGCCCAGAAGGATCCACACGGCCATTTGGGAGAAGATCACCCCGAGGTTCTCGGTGTATATATCCAGCAGCCGGACGGCGGCGCCTATGACCAGGCCGCACAGCAGCATGGCCAGGGGGTTGAGCAGCTTTCGCACGGCAAACACCTCTTTGCGTAAAAGTTTTCTGCGAGATCGCCTCTTATTTTACCTACCAATCGGTAGTTTGTCAAGGCACGGGCGGCGCAGAAAGCGACCCGACAGGCTCGGCTTTTCGCCCCTGTCGGGTCGCTTAACGGCGATATGGTGACTTTGCAAATGCTCTCCAAACACTATAATACTATTATGCCGTTACTCCGATCTGCTTCAGCACCTTCATTTCCAGCAGCAGATACTTAGCCGCTGCCAATGCGTCTTCGTCTGTTGTCTGTATCCTTCTATGGCTGCAAAATTCTTCAAACTCTGCGCTGTCTATTTCAATGCCAAGATGCGCCGCAACCGCGCCGGTCACAAGGCATTTTTTGATCTCATACTCGGCCGAATCCACGCATGCCATAAAAAACTCGTCCTCAGCCATTCCAAGAAAATTGGAATAAAATTCGTCTATCCCCATACGTTATAAAGCAAAACGCGCAAACCCACTCCCTTTCAGAGAAGCCTGCGCATTACAAACCCATGTATAAATGCTGTCAATAAAAATGGTTTGTAGTTAGGTCGGTAATTGCAAGCCATTATTATTTCCAATTTCACTGTACCATGTATCCAAACATCTGTCAATTAAATTTCACAAAAATATTTCAAGAAGGGTGAATTTTTAATAATTCCCATAATTGCGGCAAAAAAAGAGAGAGGAAGGGCTCCTCTCTCTTTGCTTGATTTTGTCCGGTATGTAGGCGCTGCTCATACCAGACGCTCATGGGGCAGCCCGAAGGACACGGCGATGGCCGCGTCCACCTGCTGCATGATGTCATCCTCCACCCGTCCCATTTTTTCCCGCAGGCGCTTTTTGTCCAAGGTGCGGATCTGCTCCAGCAGGATGATGGAGTCCCGCGGCAGACCGCTGCTCTGCCCGGGCAATTCGATATGCGTGGGCAGCTTGGCCTTGCCGGTGCGGGAGGTGATGGCCGCCGCAATGACGGTGGGGCTGTGACGGTTGCCGGTGTCGTTCTGCACGATCAGCACCGGCCGCACGCCCCCCTGCTCGCTGCCCACCACCGGGCTGAGGTCGGCATAATAGATCTCGCCTCGTCTGACAGTTGATTCCACAAGGTTCACACTCCGCCGGAAAAAAGTACCCATGGATCTGGGTCACTTTCATTGTCCCACGCAGCCGTGAAAATTATACGCCCCACGGAAAAAACCGCGCTGTGTCCGTCCCATACCAGTCTATGCCCGCCGCACGCACATGGTGCGGTCAGAAGCGCAGCAGCAGCTCCCGCTCCGTTTCCCTGCCGTTTTCATAATACACCCGCGGCACCCGCTTGCTCACGGCGCAGGTCAGCTCATAGGGGATGGTGCCTGCCAGCTCCGCCAGCTTCTCCACGGGGTTATTCGGGCCAAAGACCTCCACCTCGTCCCCCACGTCCACCTGGGGCAGATCCGTCAGGTCGATCATGCACATGTCCATGCAGATGCGTCCCCGCTGGGGAGCAGGGCCATAGGCCGTCATGAGGCTGCAGCGGTTCGACAGGCAGCGGAAGAAGCCGTCGGCATAGCCGTAGGGCACGACGCCCATGCGGGTGGTGCGCTCCGTTTTGAAAATGCGGCCGTAGCTGACGGAGGTGCCCGCCTCGTAGGTCTTGGTGGTGCTGACGCTGGTCATAAGGCGCATCACCGGACGCAGACCCAGCTTTTTTGCCCCGTCGCCGTAGCCATAGAGCAGCAGACCCGGGCGCACCATGTCCAGCAGCATCTCCGGCCAATAGGCCACGGCGCCGGTGTTGGCGCAGTGGCGCAGGGGGAACTTGCGCCCCATCTTTTCCTCCACTTTTTCAATGACGGAGGTGAACAGGCGGAACTGCTCTCTGGTGTAAGCCTTGCTCTCCTCGTCCTCCTCGTCGGACACGGCGAAATGGGTGAAGATGCCCTCTGCCTCCAGCCCCGGCAGGCGGCAGCTTTCGCAGATGCCCTCCACGCCGGTGTCAAAGTGGCTGCCGGCCACCAGATAGCCCAAACGGGACATACCGGTGTCCACCTTGATATGGATCTTCAGCGTGCCGCCGCAGCGCATCGCTTCGGCGCTGTACTCCAGCGCCTTGGCGCGGCAGGTGACCGCCTGAGTGATGCGGTTGCGGATCAGCAGCTCCACCTGCTCCTTGGGGGTGTGACCCAGGATCAGGATGGGCATGGTGATGCCGCCCCGACGCAGCTCCACGGCCTCGTCGGCGCTGCTCACCGCCAGATAGTCCGCCCCGCTCTCCTGCAGCACACGGGACACCCGAATGGCGCCGTGGCCGTATGCATCGGCCTTCACAACGCCCAAAAATTTCACCTCCGAGCCGATGCGGCGGCGCAGCTTTTCATAGTTTTCTTTCAGGGCGTCCAGATCAATGACCGCCCACGTTCTCCTCAGTGTAGACTCCATGGTATACATCCTCCACTTTCTGCCAAAAGGTTTATTTTTCTTGCGTATCTCTCTCACAGGCAAACTGCGTGAACGTCACCGTCAGCAGCACCTGTCCGTCCCGACTCAGCTCCGCGGCATAGGGGGCAAAGGTTTCGGGCTGAACCCACAGCGTGCAGGCAAACTTCTCGCCGTCGCTGCCGGAGGCCTCGGTGGTGAGGAAAATGTACTCCTCTCCGCCGATTTTATCTGCGCCCTCCCGAGTCACGAAGCCCTCCCCTGCCGCATACAAAAGCAGAGGCAGGCAGTTGGCCGCCGACAGGCTCCCGCCGTCTCCGGCCGGCCACACGCTGCCGTCATACAAAAGCTGCATCTCCTTTGCCGAGACCGTGGCGCTGAGTCCGCGCAGGATCTCCGGCTCCATGATGGTGGTGGTGGCGCCCGATTCCCTGTCGTATGCCGCCGCCACGGTGAAGGTGCGGTCGTCGGTGGGCAAATGCACCACCACCTGCGCCTCCATCTGCGCCGACTGTATGCCGGCGTAATACGCCTGCACCGCCTCCCGCTTGGAATGGCCGCAGCCCGCCAGCAGCAGGCACAGCGCAAGCCCCGTCAGCCAGTATTTTTTCACGGCTTTGCCCTCCTATTTATTCATTATAAATTGAAAGGCTCTCCGTATCCCGATTTTATAGTGTGCCGAAAAAATCATGGCGGAGTCTGTGCGCACACGGGCTTTGCCATCCGTTTTTTCGGGGAGGAAATTATGGATTCCCACGGTCGCTTCGCTCCCTCGGAATGACAGGATCGTTTTTTCAGCAGACTGATTTATATTTATAGGTCTTTCATGGCGTAGGGTATCTGCTCCAAGAGGTCGGTGGGGGTCATGCCCCGCTCCCCCTTGTCCGCCGCCGCCAGGTCACCGGCTCGGCCATGGAGCCACACGCCGGCGCAGCAGGCTGCAAACGCTTCGCAGCCCTGACCCAGCAGAGAGAGGATCATCCCCGCCAGCACATCGCCGCTGCCGCCCTTGGCCATGCCGCTGTTGCCGGTGCCGTTGACGGCGAGGCGCCCGTCCGGAGCCGCCACCACGGTGCGGTGCCCTTTCAGAACTAAGTATACGCCGTACTTTTCGGAAAATGCCGCCGCTGCCGCCTCCCGTCCGGCGGAAAGGCCGCCCCCCAGCCGGAGGAACTCCCCCTCATGGGGCGTCAGGATCGTGGGGGCGGCGCGCTTTTGCAGCAGCTCCTCGCGGCCGCTGAGAGCGTTTAAGCCGTCGGCATCCAGCACCAGAGGCTTTTCTATGGTCAGCAGCTTCCGCACCAGAGCGTCCGTCTGCCAGCCCCGCCCCAGGCCGCAGCCTATGAGCACGGCGTCACAGCTCTCCGCACGGCGCCGGATCGGCTCCTCCGCCAGAAGGGACAGCCGCCCCTCCGCCTCCGGCACGGGAAAGGGCATGGCCTCGTCGCTCTTCACCGCCGCCACCGGCCACACACTCTCGGGCACGGCCAGAAACACCAGCCCCGATCCGGTGCGCACCGCCCCACGGCCGGCAAAGATCGGCGCGCCGGTGTAGCCCACGCTGCCGCAGACGCACAGCACCTTGCCGAACGTCCCTTTGTGCCCCTCGGGATCGCGTCGGGGCAGGCTCCGGCGCACGAAAGCACCCGTAATGGTTTCCAAGGGCAAGCGCCCCCTTTCCTTTTGCTTTGCAACAGTATAGCACGAATTCGCCTTGACGGCGATACTTTTTTCGTCAGTCCGACGAAAATTTTCCCTTGAAAAGCGGAAAAAAATATGGTATAAATGAACATATTAAAAGCTATGAACGGGAAAATCCGCGCATAACGGCTGCCAAGAGAGGGTCGGTCACCGGCTGCAAGCCGACCTGCTGCCTGCTGCGGTGTTCGCCCGGGAGCTGCTGCGAGGAAATGCGCAGCCGGTTTGGCCTCCGTTATGGGGAAACGAGTGCGCAGGGTTTTCCTGCGAATTTGGGTGGTACCACGGAACGCTGTATGCCTTTCGTCCCTTATTTTGGGGAGGAAAGGTGTTTTTTTATTCCCAAAACGAATCCCACTTTGAATGAGGAGGAATCATTACCGATGAAAGAAAAACTGAATGAACTGCTCCGGGAGGGCAAAGAAAAGATCCTGTCAGCCAAGAACGAAACGGAGCTGCAGGACATCAAGGCCGCCATTTTGGGCAAGCAGGGCGGCCTGACGGCGCTGCTGAAGGAGGTGCCCAAGCTGGACGTGGCGCTGCGTCCGGAGATGGGCAAGGCCGTGAACCAAGCCAAGGCGCAGCTGACGGAGCTTATCGAGCAGCACCGAAACGACCTGAAGCTGAAGGCTTCTCAAATTGACTCGGACTTTGACATCTCCGTGCCCGGCTATCTGCCTCCCGCCGGAGGGCTGCACCCCATCACCCAGATGTGCTACGACCTCAACGACGCCTTCCGCTCCATGGGCTTTGAAATTTACGAGGAGGACGACATCACCAGCGAGCTCTACGGCTTTGACAATCTGAACTTCCCCCCCAATCATCCCGCCCGGGAGAGCATGGACACCTACTGGCTGGCGGGCCATGACAAGGGCGAGTGCTGGGACAAGCTCTGCCTGCGTCCCCACCTCACCGGCGGCTCCGTGCGCTATATGCAGACCCACAAGCCCCCCTATCGCTTCGTGTACCCCGGCCGTGTGTACCGCAACGAGACCACCGATGCCCGCCACGAGCGTGCCTTCTTCCAGTATGAGGCGCTGATCGTGGACAAGGACTTCACTTTCGCCTCCGGCAAGGTGATGATCCAGAGCATCCTCTCCAAGGTCTTTGGCCGGGAGGTCCCCGTGCGGATGCGCGCGGGCTTCTTCCCCTTCGTGGAGCCGGGGTTTGAAATTGACATGGGCTGCCTGGTCTGCGGCGGCAAGGGCTGCTCGGTGTGCAAGCAGGTGGGCTGGATCGAGATTATGCCCGGCGGCACCCCCCACCCCAATGTTCTCCGTGCGGCGGG
>OMQS01000161.1 GCA_900313295.1 uncultured Eubacteriales bacterium | reverse complement strand
GGAGCTTTGGCGGCGGCACCATCATATACCGCACCAGTAATGTGAATGACACATTTGTGTCCACGGAGGCTTGGGTGACTATGCTGGTCTATGGCCTCGTGGCCGTGGGTCTGCTGGTGACAAGCTGCGTGCTCTGCCGCATTCGCCGCAGCGAGCGCTCCGGCGATACGCTGGCCTTCAAGCCTCTGCAGCCCGTTGTGCGCTGGCTGGTGGGTCTGCTGGGCGGCTTGGGTCTGGGTCTGTTCTTTGCGATGCTGTTCGGCCACACCAATGCCCTGGGCACTCTGCTCGCCTGCACGGTGCTGCTGGGTCTTGTGTGCATGACCGGCAGCCAGATGCTCATCGCCAAGACCCCCCGTGTCTTCAAAAAAATCTGGCCGGAGCTTATCATCCTGTGCGTGATCATCACGGGCATCCTCCTGTCCATGAAGGCGGATGTCTTCGGCTATGAAAGCCGCATCCCCAAGGCCGACCAGGTGCAAACCGTTCGGGTCTATACCAACATCCAGACCGGCGACTGCGTCACCGGCGATCCCGCGGAGATCGCAGCCGTGCTCGAGGCGCATGAGTATTTCCAGAGCCGCACGGACAACGCTGACGGCTTCACCGGCCGCCCCATCATCTTCACCTATATCTTGAAGGACGGCCGTACCGTTACCCGCCGCTACGACCTGCGCTCCGGCGAGCAGCAGTACATCCTGCCCATGCTGGAAACGGACAGCTTCCGCCGCAGCATGGTTATGGGCGAAAGCACCGGCCTCACCCTCGGCGACATCCAGACCGGCTACTATGATCTCGGCAAGGGCGGCATCAAGCAGGATACGCTGTCGCAGGAGCAGTGCCGCGCGCTGTACAAGGCCATTCTGGAGGATGCCGCCGCCATGGATATGTCCGAAGGGGATCTCTATGGGCAGGAGCGCTGCAACCTGGCTATCCATCTGCAGAACTTCCAGGGCGATATTTTCGCCGACCTGCACCTGAACAGCCGGTGTACCCGCACCCTGCAGCTCCTGCAGGACTGGGGAATCATCGAAAATCCGAAGGACATCTTCAGCCAGACCTATGAAGAATCGGCCGACAATGTGGGCATCGTCGCCTACGAGTGATCCCCTTACGGGCAGCGCCGCCCGCCGAATATGAAACGCAATAAGCGGCCATAAACGCCGCAAAAACAGGACTGCCGGCCGGTGCCTCCCACCGCCCGTGCAGTCCGTTTTTTTCATTTCTGCCCCCGCCCTGCACCCATCCCCCGTAGGGCGGCGTGCCCTCACCCCGCCGCCGACACCCGCCGCACCCCCCAAAAAATGTCATTGCGAACCGGTGCGCACACCGGTGTGGCAATCCGCCCCCCAACTTTCCGCTTTCCACTCAAAATCCCCCCACCTCTGCCTTTTCACGGAAAAAATCCCCCATGGAATGCAAATTTTAGCATATCCTCGTATTGAAATACCCCCCACGGCGTTTTATAATGAAAAAAAGACCAACAGGAGGCGACAGCATGAACGAGATTTTTGTCACCGGCCACCGCAATCCCGACACGGATTCCATCGTGGCGGCCATGTCCTATGCCGCTCTGCGCAACGCTCTGGGCGACCGGCAGTATGTGGCGGCGCATCTGGGTCATGTCAGCGACGAGACCGGCCGTATGCTCCGGCACTTCGGCTTCGAGGAGCCGCTGTCTTTGCGCACGGTGCGCACCCAGGTCTGCGATCTGGATTATGACACGCCCCCCTGTTTAAGCTCCTCCGTCACCATGGATCGGGCGTGGCATGTGATGCACGAGCAGCGCATTTCCGCCGTCCCTGTGGTGAATGACGACGGCACGCTCTACGGCATGCTCTCCGCCGGCGACATCGCCACCTTCAGCATGGAGACGCTGGTGGACTCCCATGTGGAGGAGCTGCCGGTGTTCAATCTGGTCAGCGTGCTGGAGGGGCGCATCGTCAACGAGGGCAGCGGCATCCCCACCAGCATCAGCGGCAACGTGGTGGTGGCCATGCCCCAGGCCGCCGAGAACCTGCGCTTTTCCGGCAGCAACAACATCGTCCTCTGCGCCAGCCAGCCGGACATGATCCGGCGCGCGCTGGATCAGAAGGTGAGCTGCCTCATCATCTGCCGCGCGGAGATCGACCCGAATCTGGAAAATTACGAGGGCGACACCTGCATCATCTCCACGCCATTCCCCGCCGGCCGCGTGTGCCGCCTGATCTATCAGGCCATTCCCATCTCCCGTCCCTGCCAGCGGGGCGAGATCGTGTGCTTCCATCTGGACGACTACATAGACGACGTCCGCGAGGTGGTGCTCAAGAGCCGCTACCGCAGCTACCCCGTGCTGGACGAAAACGAAAACGTCGTGGGCACCCTGTCCCGCTACCACTTGCTGCGCCCCCGCCGCAAGCAGGTGGTGCTGGTGGATCATAACGAGGTGTCTCAGTCCGTGCCGGGCTTGGATCAGGCGGAGATACTGGAGATCATCGACCACCACCGTCTGGCAGATATCCAGACCGGCCAGCCCATTTATGTGCGCAATGAGCCTGTGGGCAGCACCAACACCATCATCGCCGCCATGTATCAGGAGCACGGTGTCATTCCCTCCGGCTCCATGGCCGGCCTCATGGCCGCGGCCATCCTGTCCGACACGGTGATGTTCAAGTCCCCCACCTGCACCAAGCGGGATATTTCCATGGCCGAGCGTCTGGCGCGCATCGCCAATGTCAATCTGGACGATCTGGGCAAGGAACTTTTCTCCTCCGTCAGCCCCGATAAGCCCGTGCAGGAGATGATCGCCTCCGATTTCAAGGAGTTCCACATCGCCGAGCAGGTGCTGGGCGTGAGCCAGATCACCTGTCTGGACTCGCTGGACATCATGAGCCGCAAGGACGAGCTGCTCAAAGAGATGAACCGCCTCCGCGACGAGCATCACTACGACATGGTGCTCCTCATGCTCACAGACGTGCTTCTGGAGGGCACGCAGCTTCTGTATGTGGGCAGCGACGACGCCATCCGCAACGCCTTCTCCGTGGAGCCCAAGGACAACACCCTCTTCCTCCCCGGCGTCATGAGCCGCAAAAAGCAGATCATCCCCATGCTCACCGCCCTCTGGGGGTAAAACGCCTGTCGAAAATTCCTGCGGGATTTTCTGACATTGTAAAAAATATAAACTCTCGGAACCCGTTTCCGAGAGTTTTTTTCAAAAAATCTGTAAGAATTGTCCCCAAGCTCTGCATTTTTGCTATATCAGTATGCACAATAGAAATAAGCCTCCGGCTTCGCCCCTTACGACCAGCCCCACGCATACCGGCAGTCCATCAATAAGTACGAAAACCACAATATCGAGCCGGGTATGGAGACCCTTATTCATCTGGCCGACTTCTTCCGCACCTCCTTAGACTGCCTGACGGGGCACACCGCTCCGCCGGAGTCCGCCCTTTCGCCGGAGGAAGCGCGGCTCCTGGCTGAATACCGCAGGTTGTCAGACAGCCAGCGCCGCTGCGTGCGCAGCGGCGTGCGCACCTTTCTGGAATGACCCGCCGCAGCCCACATAAACAAGCCGAAAAACCCGCCCTCCGTTTCGGAGGACGGGTCGATTTTTTCTTGCAGCGGCTTACCACTCCAAATTCTTGCCTGTTTCCTTGCTGAAAACGTGCGCCACATTGCCGCCGAAGATGAGGTTCACCTCGCTGCCCATGGGGAAGTTGGCGGCGGCGCCGTTGGTGGGCACGATGACGATAACGTCCTTGCCCTCGGCGGTGATGTGGAGGTGTACGCTGGAGCCCATCAGCTCGCTTACGTCCACCGTGCCCTTGATGCCGTCGGCGCAGAGCATCAGGTGGTCGGGACGGACGCCCAGCGTGACGTCCTGCGGCTCCACGTTGTTGGCCTGCAGGCGCGCCTGCTTCTCGTCGCTGAGCTCCACGGTAACGCCGCCGATGGCCACGGCGTACTTCTCACCGTTTTTCACCAGCTTGGCGTCAAACAGGTTCATCTGCGGCGTGCCGATAAAGCCGGCCACAAACAGGTTGGCGGGGTGGTCGAACACCTCCTGCGGGGTGCCGATCTGCTGGATGAAGCCGTCCTTCATGATGACGATGCGGTCGCCCAGCGTCATGGCCTCGGTCTGGTCGTGGGTAACGTATACAAAGGTGGTGTTGATGCGCTGGCGCAGCTTGATGATCTCTGCGCGCATCTCGTTGCGCAGCTTAGCGTCCAGATTGCTGAGAGGCTCGTCCATGAGCATCACCTGCGGGTCGCGCACGATGGCGCGACCGATGGCCACGCGCTGCCGCTGGCCGCCGGACAGTGCCTTGGGCTTGCGGTCGAGATACTGGGTGATGTCCAGAATTTCCGCGGCCTCCCTCACCTTGCGGTCAATCTCGTCCTTGGGGGTCTTCTTCAGCTTCAGGGAGAAGGCCATGTTTTCGTACACCGTCATGTGGGGGTAAAGGGCGTAGCTCTGGAAGACCATGGCGATGTCGCGGTCCTTCGGCTCCACGTCGTTCATGAGCTTGTCGCCGATGTAAAGCTCGCCGCCGCTGATCTCCTCAAGGCCGGCGATCATGCGCAGGGTGGTGGACTTGCCGCAGCCGGAGGGGCCAACCAGCACAATGAACTCCTTGTCGGCAATCTCCAGGTTGAAGTCCTGCACCGCCACGACGCCTTCGTCCGTGATCTGCAGATTGGACTTTTTGACCTCCTCGCCCTTCTTGGCCTTCTTTTTCTTCTCGGTGTGGGGGTAGACTTTCTTCAGGTTCTTGAGAATGACTTTTGCCATCTTTCTTTGACTGCGGCTGCTCTGCCTCCGCAAGGAGTAGCCTCGCGGCCGCCGCAATGGACGCGCCGCTTTACGGCAGGTCTCCACACTGCCGCACCGCCAGTCACAGCGGGCTTTTTTCCTCCTTTTTTTGACCGCCGCACGCCATGAAGTGGAGTGCCGTCCGGCGGCGGGGATAAATGGCGGGCTTATGCGCCGCCTTACAGTTTATATTACCCTATTTTAAGAAGAATGGCAAGCTGTTTTTGGCTAAATTAACAATTTTGTACCCCTGCCCATAAAAACCCCCGCCGCCTGCACAAAGAAAACAGACGGCGGGGGTTTAAAATGCGTTACTTTCCCAGCGAGTTGGCCACCAGCGCGTCATACTGCGCCCGCGTGATGTCGCAGTGGTAGAACAATTTGTAATACTCCTGCACGTCGCTGCAGAGGTCGTAGTCCGCCGTGGCCTCGGGGTAGAGCACCTTGCTCAGCCACATCATGCCCAGATACCGCTGCACGGAGGGGGGGAAGCCCATCCAGTTGTAGGGGACGAAGGGCACCTCATAGTAATCGCCGTTCTTAATGGCGGTGATGCTCTGCCACGCGGCGTCGTTTTTCACAATGGAATAAATGCTCTCCGGCGCGAAGATCACCACGTCGGGGTTCCAGGTGAGGATCTGCTCCATGCTGACCTCGTTGCCGGTGCCCTTGGAGGACGGCTCGTCCACCTGAGCCAGATTGTTGGTCAGCAGATCCAGAATTTCGGCGTGATAGGAGCCTTTGGCAATGACGTTCTGCCCCATGTCGCCGGTGACGTACAGCACGTTGGCCTTCTCCACGCTGCCGACAATGGTCTTCGTTCGGTCGTAAATTTTTTCGCAGTAGGCGGCCAGCTTCTCGGCCTCGTCCTTCATGCCCAGCAGATCGCCCAGCATCCGGTAGGCCTGGGGATAGGAACGCATCTCGGCGGAGATGTGGACAAAGGGGATGCCCGTCTGCTGCTGCAGGGCATCCATGTCCTCCTTGATGCTGCCCTTGGTCTCGCCCACGTCAATGACCACCTGCGCGCCGCTCCGGAGCAGAGTCTCCAGATTCAGCTCGCCCTTGCCGCCGTAAAGCTGGCCGATCTGGGGCATATTAAAGTATTTTTCGTCCAGAAATTCCTGCGCATCCTTGCTCCATGCGTTGGAAACGCCCACCAGCTTGTCCGGACACAGGGCGAACAGGACGATCTGTGCCAGGGGGCCGCTGAGAGCCACCTTGTCGATCTTGGCGGGCACCTCCACCTCGCGCCCCGTGGAGTCGGTGAAAATGCGGGTGGCGTTGGGATTCTCCGCCGGCTTCTTGCTGCCGCAGGCAGCCAGACCCAAAATCATGACCACGGCCAGCAGCAGCGCCATCCGTTTCTTTGCTTTCATGCTTTGCTCTCCTTTTATCATAGATCTTTGCTCTCAAATTGCAGATATCCCACTTGCCGCTTGTGGGGCAGATACAGGGGAAAGTCCTCCCGTCCGGTCTCCGCCAGCCTGCCGCGCAGGAATTCGTCGGTAATGGCGGCCTTGTCCGCGTCGCGGCTGTAAAGGCGGAAGAACTGCCGCGCCTCCTCCATGCTCCGAAAGGGCTGCCCCATTTCCGGCTCCAGCGTCTCCGCTTCAAAGGGCACGCCGCGCTCCGTGAGCCAGTCCGCCCCCGCCCGAAAGCTGTCCCATCCGGCGGGGTGCTCCCCCACGGAGAACCGGTGGCTGGTGTAATTTTTTTTGAAAACGAACACCGTGCCGCGGCATTGCGCCTTGGCCACGGCGGCGATCTCCTCCATGCGTCCGAAGAAGCAGAACACCATGGCGTCATAGGGTGCCGCCAAAGGGACGGGCTGCAATTCGCCGGAAAGAATGTCGATGTTCCGGATGCCCCGCGC
>OMQS01000034.1 GCA_900313295.1 uncultured Eubacteriales bacterium | reverse complement strand
TTCCGCACATTGGGCATCAACCCCAACAAGTTCCTCTGCTCCATTGAGGCGCTGCTCACCCGCATCGCCAAGGGCAAGGGCTTTCCCTGCATCAACGCGGCGGTGGATCTGGGCAATGCCATCTCCATCGGCCACCGCCTGCCCATTGGCGCCCACGACATCGACTCGCTGGAGGGCGGGCTGGAGGTGCGGCCTGCCCGGGCGGGGGACACCTTCGTAGCCTTCGGCGAAACGGAGGAGGAGACCCCCGACGAGGGGGAGATCGTCTATGCCTCCGGCAGTCAGGTGCGCACCCGCCGCTGGACGTGGCGGCAGAGCGAGCGGGGCAAGATCACGGAGGAAACCACGGCCATCCTGTACCCCATCGACGGCTTCACTGATGTGAATGAGGCGGAGGTGAAGGCCGCTGCGGCGGAGTTCGTGACGCTGCTGCGCCGGTTCTTCGGCGAGGGCGTGACCATTGAAACGGGCTTCGTGGAGAGGGAGCACCCTCGGTTCGAGTTCTTTTGATATACTATATATAAAGGGCTTGTCCTGCGCCGGTCTGCGGCTCTTGACAAGGCGAGTATTTTTGCTATAATAAACATAGAAAGGCGCTGCGACAAGTGGTTAGCCCGGTTTAGTTAGAATTTCAAAGCAAAACCTTGAAACCGTCACTTTGCCGAGTGGCGGTTTCTGCTTTTCGCAATGATCGTAACGGTGAAGCGCCCGATATGCAAAGTGATCCGCATGAGCCTCACCCCCTCTCGGGTAGCGTGGCCAACCGCCTGCCGTTCGTGCAGCGCCTGGCGAAATTGTAGCGATTAAGGCACGTTTTGCCAATGAAAAGAAAAAACGCCGCAAGCGTTATCTATCCCCGTTTTATTGCATGGATAGATATCGCTTGCGGCGTTTTTTTGCAAAAAAATACGGGCTGACGCCCGAAAATCTTCTAAAACCTATTGACAAATGCAACGCCTTGCTGCTATAATTAAGCGATTATGTTTGGATAGTGGGGGCATATCCCCTTTTACTATCTACCCATAGGATACCATTTCCCGCAGCGGATTACAAGTGCTCCGGCGGAAAATGCAGCAACAAACCCGTGCGTGTCACGAATGGGCGTCAGACGATCCAAACGGCGACCCCTGAATCTGTTAAGCAAATCAGTTGAGATAAAAGCAAGAAAGGCGTGAGTATTGAAGATGGCCAAGGACAAGTACTACGGCAAAACCCTGCGCAAAAATTTTGCCAGACACGAAGAGGTCATGGCGATGCCCAACCTGCTGGAGATCCAGAAGAAGAGCTACCGGTGGTTTCTGGAGACCGGCCTGCACGAGGTGTTCACGGATGTGGCCTCCATTAGCGACTATGCAGGCAATCTGGAGCTGAGCTTCATCGACTTCAGCATGAACGAGCAGCCCAAGTATGACGTGGAGGAGTGCAAGGCGCGTGACGCCACCTATGCCGCCCCCATGAAGGTGAACGTGCGGCTGCACAACAAGGAGACCGGCGAGATCAAGGAGCAGGAGATCTTCATGGGCGATTTCCCTCTGATGACCCACTCCGGCACCTTCGTCATCAACGGCGCCGAGCGCGTGGTGGTGAGCCAGATCGTCCGCTCCCCCGGCATCTATTACGGCAAGGAAACGGATCTGAAGACCGACCTGCCTCTGCTCACGGCCACCGTCATCCCCTACCGCGGCGTATGGCTGGAGTATGAGACCGACGCCAGCGAGGTGTTCTGGGTCCGCATCGACAAAAACCGCAAGCTCCCCATCACCTGCCTCATCCGCGCGCTGGGTCTGAAGACCGACAGCGAGATCCTCGACCGCTTCGGCGACGATCAGCGCATTGTGGCCACCATGGAAAAGGACGGCTGCAAGTCCTACGAGGAGGCCATGCTGGAGATCTACCGCAAGCTCCGCCCCGGCGAGCCTCCCACGCTGGATTCCGCCGAGACCCTGCTGAGCAATCTCTTCTTCGATCCCCGCCGCTATGACCTGAGCATCGTCGGCCGCTATAAGTTCAACAAGAAGCTCACCCTCTGGAGCATCGCCCGCGACCGCAAGCTGGCGCTGCCCGTGGCCGACCCCGCCACCGGCGAGATCCTCTTTGACGAGGGTCATGTCCTCACTGGCAAGGAGTGCCGCGAGCTGGACGCCATCGGCGTGGCGGAGGTGTCCGTGCTGGCCGACGACGGCTCCACCGTCCGCATCTTCACCAACCGCATGTGCGACATGAGCCGCTATGTGGACTTCGACCCCAAGGCCGAGTGCGGCATCAAGGAGCGTGTCCGCTTCGATGTGCTGCAGGAGCTGCTGAGCCAGTATGAGGGGCAGGAGCTCATCGACCAGTGCCGCCTCCATGCCGACCAGCTGGTGCCCAAGCACATCATCGTGGACGACATCCTCGCCTCCATTAATTATATGAACGCCCTGGCGCACAACCTCGTCACCAAGGACGACATCGACCATCTGGGCAACCGCCGTCTGCGCTGCGTGGGCGAGCTGCTGCAAAACCAGTTCCGCATCGGCTTTTCCCGCATGGAGCGCGTCATTCGTGAGCGCATGACCATTCAGGATCTGGACGTGGTCACTCCCCAGAGCCTCATCAATATCCGGCCTGTCACCGCCGCCATCAAGGAGTTCTTCGGCTCCAGCCCCCTGAGCCAATTTATGGATCAGACCAACCCTCTGGCGGAGCTGACCCACAAGCGCCGCCTGTCCGCTCTGGGTCCCGGCGGCCTCAGCCGTGAGCGTGCCAACATGGAAGTGCGTGACGTGCACTACTCCCACTATGGCCGCATGTGCCCCATTGAAACCCCTGAAGGTCCCAACATCGGTCTGATCTCCTATCTGGCCACCTACGCTCGGGTCAATGAGTACGGCTTCATCGAGGCGCCTTTCCGCATGGTGGATCACGAAACCGGCAAGGTCACCGATGAAATTCATTACATGACTGCCGACGTAGAAGACCAGTATGTGGTCTGCCAGGCCGCAGAGCCCGTGGACGAGGAGGGTCGCCTCACCGGCAAGCGCATTACCTGCCGCCACCGCGACGAGATCATTCAGGTGGAGCCCCAGTATGTGGACTATATGGACATCTCCCCCCGTATGATGGTGTCCATCGCCACCGCCATGATCCCCTTCCTGCCTAATGACGACGCCAACCGCGCCCTCATGGGCGCCAACATGCAGCGCCAGGCCGTGCCCCTGCTGAAGCCCCACGCCCCCATCGTGGGCACCGGCATGGAGCACAAGATCTGCCTGGACTCCGAGGTGGCCGTGCTGGCCGAGGGTGACGGCGTTGTCACCAAGGTGGACGCCCGCGCCATCACCGTGCGCTATGACAGCGGCGAAACCAAGGAATATAAGCTCATCAAGTTCCTTCGCTCCAACCACGGCACCTGCATCAACCAGACCCCCATCGTGTCCGTGGGCGAGCGCGTCCACGGCGGCGACGACCCCACGGTGCTGGCCGACGGCCCTGCCACCGAGCAGGGCGAGATCGCTCTGGGTCAGAACATCCTGGTGGGCTTCATGACCTGGGAGGGCTACAACTACGAGGACGCCGTGCTGCTCAACGAGCGGCTGGTGAAGGAGGATCTCTACACCTCCATCCATATCGAAGAATACGAGATCGACGCCAGGGACACCAAGCTGGGTCCCGAGGAGATCACCCGGGACATCCCCAACGTGGGCGAGGACGCCCTGAAGGATCTGGACGAGCGCGGCATCATCCGCGTGGGCGCCGAGGTACACGCCGGCGACATTCTGGTGGGCAAGGTCACCCCCAAGGGCGAAACCGACCTCACCGCCGAGGAGCGCCTGCTGCGCGCCATCTTCGGCGACAAGGCCCGCGAGGTCCGCGATACCTCGCTGCGGGTGCCCCACGGCGAATTCGGCATCATCGTTGACGTCAAGATATTTACCCGTGAAAACCGGGACGAGCTCTCTCCCGGCGTCAACCAGATGGTGCGCGTGTACATCGCCCAGAAGCGCAAGATCCAGGTGGGCGACAAGATGGCCGGC
>OMQS01000195.1 GCA_900313295.1 uncultured Eubacteriales bacterium | reverse complement strand
CCCATCATGATCGACGGCACCGGCATGTGCGGCGGCTGCCGCCTGACCGTGGGCGGCGAAACCAAGTTCGCCTGCGTGGACGGCCCCGACTTCGACGGCCACAAGGTGGACTGGGATCTGGCCGTGAAGCGCAACCAGATGTATCACGACTTCGAGGTACACAAGCACGAAGAGGTCTGCAACCTCTTTAAGAAGGAGGTAAAGTAAGATGGCTGTGAATATGCGTCAGGACAAGAATCCCATGCCCTCTCAGGATCCCAATGTCCGCAATCATAACTTTCTGGAGGTGGCGCTGGGCTACACCGAGGAGCAGGCGCTGGACGAGGCGGCTCGCTGCCTCAACTGCAAGGCACATCCCTGCGTGAACGGCTGCCCCGTGAACGTCCGCATCCCCGAATTCATTCAGAAGATCGTGGAAAAAGACTATGAGGGCGCCTATCAGGTGATCCACCAGACCAGCTCCCTGCCCGCCGTGTGCGGCCGCGTGTGCCCCCAGGAGAGCCAGTGCGAGATGCACTGCGTCCGGGGTAAGAAGGGCGAGGCCGTGGGCATCGGCCGTCTGGAGCGCTTCGTGGCCGACTGGCACAACGCCCACAGCACCGAGACCCCCGAAAAGCCCCAGTCCAACGGCCATAAGGTAGCCGTGGTAGGCTCCGGCCCTGCCGGCCTCACCTGCGCCGGTGACCTGGCCAAGAAGGGCTACGACGTCACTGTGTACGAAGCGCTGCATCTGGCCGGCGGCGTGCTGGTGTACGGCATCCCCGAGTTCCGTCTGCCCAAGACCATCGTGCAGAAGGAAGTGGACGGTCTGAAGGCCATGGGCGTGAAGGTGGAAACCAACATCGTGGTTGGCCGCACCATCACCATCGACGAGCTGCTGGAGGAGAACGGCTTTGAGGCCGTGTTTGTCGGCTCCGGCGCGGGTCTGCCCATGTTTATGCATATCCCCGGCGAGAACCTCAAGGGCGTGTATTCCGCCAACGAGTTCCTCACCCGTATCAATCTGATGAAGGCTTATAAGCCCGATTCCGACACCCCCATCATGGATCTCAAGGGCAAGAAAGTGGCTGTGGTGGGCGGCGGCAACGTGGCCATGGATGCCGCCCGCTGCTCCAAGCGGCTGGGCGCCGAGGTGTATGTGGTGTACCGCCGCGGCATGGAGGAGCTTCCCGCCCGTCATGAGGAGGTGGAGCACGCCATCGAGGAGGGCGTCATCTTCAAGACCCTCAATAACCCTGTGCAGATCAACGGCGACGAGCAGGACTGCGTGAAGTCCATGACCTGCATCGAGATGGAGCTGGGTGAGCCGGACGCTTCCGGCCGCCGCCGCCCCGTGGAGAAGGTGGGCAGCGAGTTCGACCTTCCCGTGGACGCCGTCATCATGTCCCTGGGCACCACCCCCAACCCCCTCATCAAGGCCACTACCAAGGGCCTGGAGGTCAATAAGAAGGGCTGCATCATCGTCAATGAGGACGGCCTGACTTCCCGCGAGGGCGTGTACGCCGGCGGCGATGCCGTTACCGGCGCTGCCACCGTCATCCTGGCCATGGGCGCCGGCAAGCTGGGCGCCAAGTCCATCGACGAGTTTTTGAGCAAGAAGTAATTTACATTACATAGGAAAAAGGACGGGAGAGCTGCTTCTCCCGTCCTTTTTTTGCATATAAGCAGCACCGACCCACGGCAAGACCGGGGGCGGCGCTGCGCATTATTCTTCTGCGTCCTCCGGCACATAGCGGATGATGTCGGACACGCCGCACCGGAGAATGCGGCAGAGGTCGTTTATGGTGTGGAGCGTCACGCTGCGGTTTTTGCGCAGGGCGTCCAGGGTGCCGGTGCTGATGCCGTGCTCCTTTATCAGGGCGTATTGGGTGATGTTTCTGCGCTTCATGGTGTCCCACAGCGGGTCAAATACGATCATGGGTTTCGCCTCCCTGTATGGTAGAATACAGGGAATATTCTGTGTTGAATATTGCCGAATATTCGGCTATAATCAGAGGGAGGGGGCGTGGATATGCGGAAATTATCCAGAAGAAAACGGGAAGGCATCGGGGCGGTCGTTGTGCTGGCGGGAATATTGGCGGTGCGGCGGCTGACGGGTGGCGACGAGTCGCTGACCTTGCTGGGAAGCATACCGTTTATTGCGTTTTTTGCGTGGCTATGTCCGGAGCTGTGGCAGGGAAAGTGACGGCGCGCTGCTGCCAGCCTTGCGATGGCAGAAAAAAGCCCCGAAGTTTTGCAGGGAACTTCGGGGTCCTTTTTATCACTTTTCGCAGTTCAGGCGATAGATCAGCTCCATGCCCCGCAGGAGAAGGCTCTCGTCGTAGATAAACTTTCTGCGGCAATGGGGGACGATGCAGCCGGCCAGACCGCCGGTGGCCAGGAGGGTGCATTTTTGCCCCAGCTCTGCCTCGAATCGGTCTGCCAGACCGTCCATCATGGCGGCGGCACCGAAGACAGCGCCGCTCTGGATGGACTCCAGCGCTGTGTCGCAGATGGCCTTGGGAGGCGCCTCCACGGAGACGGAGGGCAGCTGTGCCGTGCCGGAAAACAGGGCGCTGATGCCCAGCTTTACGCCGGCGAGGATGGCGCCGCCGAGGTAGCGGCGATCCTTGTCCACCACCGTGGCGGTGGTGGCGGTGCCCATGTCGAAAATGATGGCGGGGAGGGGGTACTCCTCCGCTGCGGCGGCGTCTGCCGCCAGAATGTCGGCGCCCAGCGTGTTGGCCTCTGCAATGGCCAGCGTCAGGCCGGATCTGGAGGCGGGGGTGATGACGTAGGGCGTCAGCCCCATCAGCTGCCGCACCACCTGGGAAAGCACCGGAATGAGCGACGGCACAACGGAGCAGAGCGCGGCGCCGTCCGCTTCGGATATATCTATTTTTTCGCGGGCAAACAGCGATTTCACCCGAGGGAGATAGTCCTCCGTCGTCCAGTCGGGGACGGTATCCAGCCGGTAAAGCCGACGCTCTGCGCCGGACAGGCTGAAGACAATGTTGGAATTGCCTATATCAATGGTCAGCAGCATGGCGCCTCGCCCCTTACTTCTTTTTGCCCACGGCAATGAGCCGCGAGATCACCGGAGCCAGCACCACGTTCACGCCGATCTCCAGCAGGAAATTGGTGCCTGCCAGACCCAGAACCATGTAGGCACCTGCGCTTTCGTAGCCCAGAGCGGCCGCCCAGCCGTTGAGGGTGTCCATGAAGAACAGCAGGCAGCCCAGCAGAAATACGCCGGTGTTCACCACGGGGCAGACCACAGCGGCCACGATGATGGCCACCCAACGGTTCTTCTTGCTCAGAGCCGTGTACACAAGGCCGGCGATGAGGCCGCACAGCGTGCCTTTCGCCAAAACAGTGACCACGGTGCCGAGGGGGTTTATCACCAGGAAATCCGCCGCCTGACCGGCAACGAGAATGGCTGCGCCGGACATAAGACCCAGCCACGCGCCCACCTTCCAGCCGTACACGGCGGCACCCACTACAATGGGTACCAGAGATACGTTGATATTCAGCGGCCCGATTTTGAAGGTGCCGCCCAGAAATTGCAGCACCAGAACGATGGCGGTGAACACACCTGCGCCCACCAGGTTCTTTGTTTTCTGATTCACTTTTTAAACCTCCTGCTGCCGCTCCGGACGACCCGGATGCAGCGCATATTTCGGCGCATAGGACGCCGAGGGCATTGTACCCTATGCGGCGTAAAAATGCAAGATGCATTTTCACAAAACTACGGGAAAACCTAAGAAAGCCGCCTTATGCAAGGCGGCCTTCTTAGGTTTGAGGATAGAAAGGAAAAGCAATTCATGTTGGAGAATTACTGGGGCTACTATACCGCGACACGGACTTTTTGTAAAGCGACAAGTATTCATTTTATTATTAAGACATGTCATGGATAAATGGAAACGGCTGAAAAATGTTGCAAAAGCCATTGCAATTTGAAGAAAAATGCAGTATAACATGGAACATGACATAGTTTCATGGAAAAGGAGGGCGGCGTATGGACACGAAAAAGCTGGAGGCGCTGGCCATGGCCGTGCGCATGGGCAGCTTTACCCGAGCGGCAGAAACGCTGGGGTACACCCAGTCGGGGCTGACCCATATGATGAACAGTCTGGAAAAGGACATCGGCTTTGCCCTGCTGGTGCGCAGCCGAACGGGCATCCGGCTCACGGCGGCGGGGGAGCGGGTGTTCCCCATGATACAGGAGCTGCTGCGCGCCAGCGAGACGCTGGAGGGGGAGATCCGCCGCATCAACACCCGTCGGGAGGAGACCATCCGCGTGGCGGCCTACGCCAGCATCGCCATGCACTGGCTGCCGGAGATCATCCAGCGCTTTCGGGACACCCATCCGGAGGTGACGGTGGACATTCAGATGGGCAGCGTGGAGGAGGTGTACCGCTGGGTTCGGGAGGACAGGGTGGACATGTGCTTCGCCTCCCGACAGGAGGGGGTCAGCCTGGAGTGGACCCATCTGCGGGACGACCCGCTGCTGGTGATCCTGCCGCCGGACTACGACCTGCAAGGGCGGGAGCAACTGGACATACACGCCCTGCAGGGGATGGATTTTCTTATGCCGTCCTTGGGATTTCATTTGGACATCATGCGGGCGCTGGGCAGCGTGGAGCCGAACATCCGCAAGACTCAGGTCAGCGACAGCGTTATCATCTCCATGGTGGAGCATGGCCTGGGCGTGAGCGTCCTGTCGGAGCTGGTGCTGAAGGGACGGCGGGACAACGTGGTGGCGGTGCCTATGGATCCGCCTGCTGCCCGCGAGCTGGGCATTGCGGTGCGGTCGAAGAAGGAGCTGCGCCCCATTGCCAGACGGTTCATTACGGAAGCAAAAGAGATACTGGAGAGCGATCAGATATGAATTTTGAGCCTGTTACGCTGCAGAATGCGGAAAAACTAAGACCATACTATATTAATTGCGACTACCGTCTGTGCGAATACTCCGTGGGCGTGAAGCTCATGTGGGGCAGCGTGCTGCGCCCGGCCTTCTGCGAGGCGGCGGGGTGCCTTATTGTGCGCAACGAGATAGACGGGCGCTGGCAGTTCGATTTCCCCGTGGCCGGCCCCGAGGGGGACGTGGAGGCGGCACTGACCCTTATTGAAAGATACTGCACGGAGCAGGGGGTGCGACCGGTGATCTCCGTGGTGCCGGAGCAGGAGGCGTCCCGCCTGTTTCTGCGCTATCCGGTGGTGCGGCTCATCAATGAGCGGCCGTGGAAGGACTATATCTACCGGCGGAAGGATCTGGCCGAGTTTGCCGGACGGCACTACAGCGGCCAGCGCAACCACATCAATAAATTCCGCAAGCTCTTTCCGGACGCCGAGTATGTCACCCTGTCGGCGGCGGATGAGCCGCTGCTGGAACGGTTTTGGCAGGAATACGGCACCGAATTTACCAAGGAGAGCGCTATTGCCAAAAACGAGCTGCGCCTTGCCAAGGAGATGCTGCGGCACCTGAGCGGGGACTGGTTCATGGCGGGGGGACTGCTCCACGAGGGGCGTCTGGTAGCCATCAGCATGGGGGAAAAATGCGGCAGAACCATGCAGGTACACATCGAAAAGGCGCTGTACTCCTGCCCGGGGGCATACCCTACCATGGTGCAGGCGTTCGCGCAGCACTGCGGCGAGGATGTGGAGTATATGAACCGCGAGGACGACGCGCGGGACAAGGGGCTGCGCACCTCCAAGACCCAGTATCTGCCGGTCATGCTGGCGGGCAAGCCGTGCTTTGAAGTGGGCAGCGAGCTGGATCGCCTGCGGGAGATCCCCGCGCTGCACACGGAGCGCCTGACCCTGGATGCCCTGCAGGAAAAGGATCGGGCGGCGTACAACGCCCTGTGTCTGGACGAGGAGCGCAACCGCCTGTGGGGCTATGACTGGCGCAAGGACTACGACGGCCGGCCGGTGGAGGAGTATTTCCTTGCGGTGGCGCAGGAGGATTTCCGCCTGCGGCGGTGTGTGAATTTCGCCGTGCGGCTGGGGGAAAAATGCATCGGCGAGGCGGTGCTGTATAATCTGGACTGGCGGGGCGGCGCCGAGCTGGGCTGCCGCATTGCGCCGGAATATGCCGGCTGCGGCTACGGCACCGAGGCCTTTGCGGCGGCGGCGGACTGGGCGCTTTACGGGCTGGGTCTTGCCCGCGTGGTGGCCAAGTGCTTCAAGGAAAACGAGGCGTCTTACAAAATGCTGTCTTTCTCCATGAAGAGGATCGGCGAGGACGAGCAGTATTTTTACTTTGAAAAGACCATATGACCGCATTTTTCTGCGGGATATAAAACGGGCTTGGCGTATGCCGAGCCTGTTTTTTGCGCATACTCTCCGTGAAGTATGAAAAAACGGAGGTGTTTCATGAACCGACCCTTTGACACAAGGTGCGCTCAGCTGGACGACCTGCTGGGTGTGGGGCGCAGCTTCGACATGGTGAGTCGGGAGCTGTATATCGGTGGGTGCCGCGCCAAAATGTGGGTGGTGAACGGCTACGCCAAGGACATGCTGCTGGAGCGCACGGTGGAGAAGCTGCAGGCGGTGAAAACGCTGGAGGACATCGGGGGCGTGGACGACCTGTTGCGGCGGTACATCACCGTATGCGACGCCGAGACCTGTCAGGATCGGATGCAGGCGGTGACGGATGTGTTTTCCGGCAAAACGCTTCTGGTGGTGGAGGGCTTTGACGGCGGCATTCTGCTGGATGCCAAGGAGTTTCCCACCCGCTCGGTGCAGGAGCCGGACGCCGGCAAGGTGCTGCGGGGCAGCCACGACGGCTTTGTGGAGAATATCATGGAAAATGCCGCCCTGCTCCGCCGCCGCATACGGGATCCGGCGCTGACGCTGGAGCGGATACGGGTGAGCGGCCGCTCCAAGTGCGACGCGGCACTGTGCTACATGGAGGGGCAGGCGGATCCCAAGATCCTCGCGCAGCTGCGGGACAAGCTCCGCAATGCCACGATCCGCTCCGTGGCCATGAGCCAGGAGTCCGTGGCCGAGGCCATCGCCCCGCCCCAGTGGTATAACCCGTTTCCCAAGGTGCGCTATACGGAGCGGCCGGACGTGGCCACCGCCTCCGTGCTGGAGGGGGACATTCTGGTGCTCATTGACAACACGCCGGTGGTGATGGTGCTGCCGGTGTCCCTGCTGCGCTTTAACGAGGAGATCAACGACTACTATTTTCCGCCGCTGGTGGGCACCTATCTGCGCATCATCCGCTTTTGTGTCATGCTGCTCAACGTCATCGTTACGCCCCTTTGGTATCTGCTAGCCACGGAGCCGAACGGGCTGCCGGAGCCGTGGGATTTCCTGCTGGTGGAGGGGGAGTATGCCGTGCCGCTCATCGGCCAGCTCCTGCTGGTGGAGCTTATCATCGACGTGCTGAAGCTGGCGTCGCTGAACACGCCGGACGTGCTGGGCAATTCCTTCAGCATGCTGGGCGCCTTGATTTTAGGCGATTTTGCGGTGCAGTCGAGATGGCTGGTGCCGGAGGTGCTGGTGTATATGGCCTTTGTGGCGGTGAGCAATTTTGCCCAGCACAGCTTTGAGATGGGCTATGCCTGCAAGCTCTGCCGCATGGCGCTGGTGCTGCTGGCCTTTGCACTGCGGTGGTGGGGCTTCGGCATAGGCCTTGCGGGGGTGCTGGTGCTTATGGCCACGGCCAAGCCCATTGTGGGCAAGGGGTATCTCTATCCCCTCATTCCCTGGGACGGCAAGGCGCTGCGTTCTTTGCTCCTGCGCCGGCCGGCCAATAAAAATAACACATAAAAAATGCCATCACAAGGCCGTTTTGCTTGCTTGCAAGGCGGCTTTGTGCTATGATAGGGTAAACTTGGCGGCAGAGGAGGGACGGCATGGTGGATCTGCGGGAAAAACGCCTGTTTCTGCTGGATATGGACGGCACCATCTATCTGGACGACCGGCTCTTTGACGGGGTGATCCCGTTTTTGGAGTATGTTCGCTCCGTCGGCGGGCGGTATCTCTTCCTCACCAACAACTCCTCCCGAGGCGTGGAGGGCTACATAGAGAAAATGCGCCGGCTGGGCATTGAAACGGACGAGGGGGACTATCTCACCTCCGTGGACGTCACCATCCATGCCTTGCAAAAGGAACGGGCGGGAAAGAAGTGCTACGTTTTCGGCACGCGCTCGTTTTACGGGCAGCTTGAAAGCGCCGGCATACCGGTGACGGACAGGCCGGAGCCGGATGTGGACATTCTCCTGTGCGGCTTTGATCGGGAGCTGACGTTTCAGAAGCTGGAGGATGCGTGCATCCTGCTGAACCGAGGGACGGAGTTCTGGGCCACGAATCCGGACTGGGTGTGCCCCACATGGTACGGCTCCGTGCCGGACTGCGGCAGCGTGTGCCGCATGCTCACCACCGCCACCGGACGCACGCCGCGTTTTCTGGGCAAGCCCCAGCCGGACATGGTGTATCTGGCCATGGAGCGCACGGGATTTGCGCCGAAGCAGACGGTGCTGCTGGGGGACAGGCTCTATACGGACATCGCCTGCGGCGTGAACGCGGGCGTGGACACGGTGTTCGTCCTCTCCGGCGAGGGGACGGAGGCAGACATAGAAAAATTCGGCGTGCAACCCACATGGGTGCGCCGTGACATTGCGGAGCTTCTGCAAGAACTGCAAAAGATGGAGGAATGAGCATGAAACTCAATTACAAGCGGACGATCCTGGTGGGCTTTGCCTTTTTCCTGATCTGCGCCTTCTGGCAGGCGTATGACAACACCATCCCCCTGATCCTCACCAACAAGTTCGGCATGTCCCAGACGTGGTCGGGCGTCATCATGGCGCTGGATAACGTGCTGGCGCTGTTCCTGCTGCCCCTGTTCGGCGCGATTTCCGACCGCAGCCACAGCAAAAAAGGCCGCCGCACCCCCTTCATCGTGGTGGGCACCCTCATTGCCGCCGTGGCGCTGATGGGCTTGAGCTTTGTGGACATGGCGCAGCTGAACAACATCAAGGACGTGTCATCTATCGACGATCCGGCCGCCCTTGTGACCATTTATGAAAAGGAAAAGGATGAGATCCTCCTCACCCCGGACGGCGTGAAATTCACGCTGGCGGAGAAGTTTACGCAGGAGGAGTTCGCCGCCATCCGCAGCCAGACGCAGGAGGGGGAGAAGAGCCTCACCAACCCCGACTACACCAACTATGTCGTCCCGGCTCGGCAGGCCTACGCCTGGCAGGTGACGGCGGAGAGCCCCGTCACGCTGGTGTTTTTCGTTGCGCTGCTGCTGGTGGTGCTGGTGAGCATGGCCACCTTCCGGTCACCGGCGGTGGCACTGATGCCGGACGTCACGGTGAAGCCCCTGCGCAGCAAGGCCAACGCCGTCATCAATCTCATGGGCTCCGCCGGCGGCATTCTGGTGCTGGTGCTGGGCATGGTGTTCGCCACGGCGTCGGTGCGCAACTCCCTCATGAGCTACACGGCGTATTTCGCCGTCATTGCCGCCATCATGCTCACGGCGCTGGTGATCTTCCTGCTCACGGTGCGGGAGCCGGAGTGGGCGGCGCAGATGGTGCAGGACTCCGTGCGCTACGGCTTGGAGGATAAGCCTGCCGAGGCGGAGAAGCTGGCGGAGAACGCGGACGTTGCGGAGCCTGCCGCAGGGGCGGAGCCTATGGAGGCCGCCGTGCCTGCGCAGCCGGAGAAAAAGGGCCTTTCTCACGAGGAGAAAAAGTCCATGATCTTCATCCTGCTGTCCATCGTGCTGTGGTTCTTCGGCTATAACGCCGTCACCAGCAAGTATTCCGTTTACGCCAGCAACATTCTCCATAAGGACTATAACCTCACCCTCATCATCGCTCAGGCGGCGGCCATCATCTCCTACCTGCCCGTGGGTATGATCGCCTCCAAGGTGGGGCGCAAAAAGACAATCCGCGCCGGCGTCATTATGCTGACGGTGGCCTTCGGCGTGGCAGCTTTCCTGCGGGACAGCAGTCCCTCCTTGCTCATGAACGCCATGTTCGCTCTGGCGGGCATCGCGTGGGCGACTATCAACGTGAACTCCTTCCCCATGGTGGTGGAGATGTGCTCGGAGAGCGACGTGGGACGGTATACAGGGCTTTACTACACGGCGTCCATGGCGGCGCAGGTGGCCACGCCCATGCTCTCGGGTCTGCTGATGGATAAGCTGGGCATGACGGTGCTGTTCCCCTATGCGGCGGTATTCTCGGCTCTGGCGCTGGTGACCATGCACTTTGTCCACCACGGCGACAGCCGTCCCGAGGCCAAGAAGGGGCTGGACGCGCTGGAGGATTTGGATAACTGACATGATATTTTTACTAATTATAATCATTCTGCTGATTTTGGCGGAGATATTCGCCCTGCTGACGGTGTGCCGTCGGGGACATTCCCTCTGGAAGCTGCTGCGGCAGTACCGCTATGCCCATCGGGGCTACCACGGAAAGGATCTGGCGCCGGAGAACTCTCTTTTGGCCTTTAAGGAGGCCATTCGTCGGGGCTTCGGCTGCGAGCTGGACGTGCATCTGATGAAGGACGGGCGTTTGGCCGTCATCCACGACGCAAGTCTCCTGCGCACCACCGGAGCGGAGGTGCAGGTGGAGGATCTTACGGCGGAGGAGCTGAAAAGCTACCGTCTGGAGGGAACGGAGGAGCGGATCCCCCTGCTGGAGGAGGTGCTGCCTCTGTTTGAGGAGAGCGGCCTGCCGCTGGTGGTGGAGCTGAAAGCGGAGCGGGGCGACCATGACACGCTGGCAGCGGCCACCTGCGCCTTGCTGGATCAATACAAGGTGCGCTACTGCATCGAGTCCTTTGACCCCCGCTGCCTCCGCTGGCTGAAGAAAAACCGGCCGGAGATCGTGCGCGGTCAGCTCAGCGAGAACTTCCTGCGCCACGGCGACGGCGGAAATATGCCGAAGGCTCTGCTTTGGGCGCTGGGGAACCTGCTGACCAACTGCCTTGCAAAGCCGGATTTCATCGCCTACCGGTTCTCGGATCGGGACAATTTCTGCCTGCGCTGGTGCCGCCGGCTTTATAAGGTACAGGAGATCAACTGGACCATTACAACAAAAGAGGAGATGCGGGAAGCGGAGTCTGCCGGAAACTTGGTGATTTTCCAGGACTTCGACCCCCGCCTGTGACGCCATGAGAGTTATCACGGGGTCTGCCCGAGGCAGACGGCTGAAAGAGATCGAGGGGCTGGAGACCCGCCCCACCACGGATCGGGTGAAGGAAGCCCTGTTTTCTGTCATTCAGTTTGACATTGAGGGGCGGCGGGTGCTGGATCTGTTTGCCGGCACCGGCCAGCTGGGAATTGAAGCCTTGAGCCGCGGCGCCGAGAGCGCCGTGTTCGTGGAGCAGCGCAAGGACGCCGTGCAGGCCGTGCGGGAGAATCTGGTGGTGTGCGGCCTTTCAGACAGGGCGCGGGTGGTGAGCGGCGATGCCATGAGCTATCTCAAGTCCGGCGAGAAGTTCGACCTGATCTTTCTGGATCCCCCTTACGCCTCCGGTCTGCTGGAGCAGGCACTGGAGGAGATCGCAAGGTTTGACATTTGCCGCAGACATGGTATAATTGTGGCGGAAAGCGCGGCGAACAAGGTGCTGCCGCCTCTGAGCGCCCCTTACGAGGTGCACAGGGAGTACCGGTACGGCAAGATCAAGCTCACCGTATACCACAGAAACGAGGACTGACCCCATGAAGGTTGCGATTTATCCCGGCAGTTTTGACCCCATCACGCTGGGACATTTGGATATTATCCGTCGGGCGGCGCGCTGCTTTGACAAAGTGTATGTCTGCGTGCTGTATAACTGCGACAAGAAAACGCCCATGTTCTCGCCGGAGGAGCGGCTGGAGATGATCCGCCGGTCGGTGGCGGAGATCCCCAACGTGGAGGCAGAGCTGTTCAGCGGCCTGCTGGCGGATTACGCGCGGGAGAAAAAGGCGAGCATTCTGGTCAAGGGCGTGCGCAACGCCACGGATTTTGATCTGGAATACCAGATGGCCGCCATCAATCGGGGCATTTGCAGCGAGCTGGAAACGGTGTTCCTGCCGGCCAGCAGCGCCTATCAGCACTTCAGCTCCACCATGGCGCGGGAGATGATCCGCTACGGCCAGCCGCTGGAGAAGTATGTACCGCAGGCGGTGGCCGAGGCACTCAAGCAGAAAACGGAGTAATTAAACGGGGAGGATATACCATGGAAGAAAAAGATCTGCAGCGACTGCTGGACATGCTGTACGGCATGGTGGACGAGGCCAAGAGCGCGCCTTTCAGCGCCGAAAAATGCACCATCAACCGCGACGAGGCGCTGGACATCATCACGGAGATCCGCAGCCGCATGCCCATAGAGATCAAGAAGGCGCAGGAGCTGATCCGCGCCAGAGAGGAGTACATCGCTTCTGCCAAGAAAGAGGTGGAAAAGATGCTGCGTCAGGCGGATCTGGACGCCAAGACCATCGTGTCCGAGAGCGAAACGCTCCAGCGCGCCCGTATGAAGTCCGCGGAGATCATTCACCGCGCCGAGGAGCGCACGGGTGAGCTGTATCGGGTGGCCAATTCCTACACCGAGGACGCGCTGCGCCGCACTGAGGAGGCCATTCAGATGGCGCTGGACGAGGTGCGCCAGTCCCGCGTCCGCTTCCGCGCCGCCTCCAACGAGCAGATGCAGCAGATCCGCAGCGGCAATGCCCCCACCGCCGAGGAGAAGCCCGAAGACAACGGGGAAAACTGACAAAAAGCGACAGAAAAATTCGTTAAAACGCACAATTCGAGGCTCCCACTGAGAGCGATTTTTCCGCAAAAACTATATATCGTGCTCTTTTGAAGACCTGCCCACTACATATAGTGGGCAGGTCTTTTTTGCGCGCGACAAAAAGAAACATATGTTCTAATTAATCGGAGGAATTCAAGAAATCAGCGGCTTTTTGCAGGAAATATGTTCCAATTTAAGAAAAAAATATTCTTGCAATTTAGCGGCTGATTTACTATACTGTAACCATGAAGTGGGGGAATGTGGGGGTAGTGCCCACATTTGTGGGGGATAATCCCACAGTTTCCCGCAAAATCCATGGAAGGAGGCGACAGCCGTGACCGGACAATATGCACACAATATTGACGCCAAGGGGCGGCTGTTCATCCCCGCCAAGCTTCGGGAGGAGCTGGGCGAGACCTTCCATGTCACCATCGGCCCTGATCATTGCCTCACCATCTACCCCAACGACACTTGGGATGACTTCATGGCCAAGTTCCACGACATGCCGTACAGCAAGGGCAAGTCCCTGCGTGCCCTCTCTGCCAACGCCGTGGACTGCGAGCCGGACGGGCAGGGGCGTATCCTCATTCCCGCCAAGCTCCGCAAGTATGCGGATCTGGAGAAGGAAGT
>OMQS01000088.1 GCA_900313295.1 uncultured Eubacteriales bacterium | reverse complement strand
GTGCGGGCGTAGCCCTCGGCGATGAAAAACGCAAACACGGGAAAGGCCAGCCGCCCAATGCACCGCAGAATCAGCACCTGCGGCAGCAAAATGCTCCCCACATGGTCTGTAAGCATCAGCGCCGCCGCAATCAGCTTCAGCGCCCCGCCGTCAAGCCCTCTGCTTCGCTCCATCCGCTTCCTTTCCGCCTGCCAGCAGCGCCACCGCTCCCAGCACGCACACAATGCCCGCCACCGTCCACACCGTCAGCGCCTCGTGGAACACCACCACGCCCATCAGCGTTTCCATCATCGGTTCAATGTTGGTGATAATGGAGGCTTTTCCGCTCTCCACGCCCTCCAGACCTTTTGTGTAAAAATAGTACGGCAGCGCCGTGGACACGACCACCACCAGCACGCAGCCCCACACGCCCTCCGGCTGCCGCAGCACCGGCAGCAGCGCCGGAATATCCGCGAAAAATATCGACCCCAGCCCTGCGAACACGAAGGTCCAGTAGATCATGGTGTAGCTCTCGTAGTGCGCCAGCCCGTAGTGGGCAAACACCGTATAGCTGGCGTAGGTCAGACCCGAGGCCACGCCCAGGGCAATGCCCGTCCAGGAGGCGGAGGCCTCCCCGCTCAATATGCCGCTGACCAGCACGCACCCCAGCAGCGACACCGCCAGCGCCGCCAGCTTCCGCTTCGTCAGCGGTGTTTTCCACAGAACAGCGGAAAACAGCACCACGAACGACGGCGCCAGATACAGCAGCACCGCCGCCACGGACAGGGAGCACATGGTCTGGCACTGAAAATACACAATGCTCAGCAGCAGAATGCTCACAAGCCCCGACGCCATGAAAACGGGCAGGTGCTTCAGCTTGATGCGGAACACCTCCCGATGCAGCAGAGCGAACACAATGGTCAGCACCACCAGCGTCCCGAAGTTCCGCACGAATACCCGATTCCCCAGCTCCATGCCCGCGTGGGTCAGCAGGCGGTTGGAAAAACCGATGCAGCCCCAGCACACGGCGCTGAGGATGATAAACAGATAGGATATGCTCTTTTTCACAGGCTCGCCTCGCATTTTTTCTTTCTCTTTTTCCCCGTCGGCCGCCGCCGGACGTACGCCTCCGCCGAAAAATCCTCTATGGGGCTGTCCGACCTCAGATACAGTGGGTGGTGGGGATGCCCCGCCGCCGACGCTTTTCCGCACTGCACCCATCGGGCGCCATGCTCCTGTCCGATGGCGATCATGTCCTGCAGGCAGTCCCACAGATAGTCCCGTTTTTCAATGATGGTTCCCCAGGCCGCCCACACCACCGGCCGCTCCGACAGCGACAGGATGTAGTCAAAAGCCGCCATGTTCTCCCGATGCAGCTCCTCGTTCAGCGTCCGTTCCATGTCGTCCGGCGAGGTGGCTCGCTGGGCGTACACGTTGAACATGATGAACGAGTCAAATCCGTTTCCCAACGCAATGCGCTCCACGCTCTTCAGCGTAGGATCCAGTGCATTCGGTCGGGCGGTGGAGGGGTTGATGCCGATGCAGATGAGTGGCCGCTCCCCCCGCGTGCCCAGAATATACCGGTACTCCGTGTAGGTGTTCGGTACAAACAGCCACTTCTCCGCGTCGTATTCCTCGTTGGGTTCCAAAGCCCGCCGGAGCTGCTCGGCAAACCCGATGTCCCCCAGCGTTCGTATATCCATGGTAGGTATGTGCTGCATAGTTTCTCTCTTTCTTTATAAGCGTACCTAAAAAGCCTCGCAGAGTTTGCCGCCCGCAGGCGGCAAAAAATTCAAATCGTTTTTCACCGCGACATGTGCGTGAGGAAAAATACCGCTCAGGCTGCAAGTGTGGAATTTTGCCGCTTGCGGCAAAATTATGCGCGCTGCAGACTGCAATCTTTTTGGCAGAAAAATCGAAGATTTTTTGCCAGGTCCTTTATTTCTGCCCCCGCAGCTCAATGATCTGGTCGCGGAGCAGCGCGGCATATTCAAACTCCAGCATCTTGCTGGCTTCCTTCATTTCCTTCTCCAGCCGGCGGATGGTCTCCTCCCGCTCCGCCTC
>OMQS01000113.1 GCA_900313295.1 uncultured Eubacteriales bacterium | reverse complement strand
CCCCCGTCGCCGACCGCTTCCCGTTTCTCGTTTTCAACTTCCTTTCCCCACAAGAAAAAGGAGCGGCCGCAGCCGCTCCTCAAAAGCTATGAAATTTTTTACAGGTGGGACACGAACGTGCTGTTCACCGCCACGGTACGGCTGATCTCCGAGGACTTGATGCTGGCAAAAATAGTGCGCATGATGGTCAGCGCCTTCTTGCCGCTGACCTCCGGCTCGCGGTCGTGCTCCAGGGCGTCCACGAACTCGTCGATGACGCCGGAGCGGGTGGTAGGCTCGAAGCTGTAGGCGGTGGAGGTGTTGCTCATGTCCCGCACCACGATGGGGGCGCCGGGGTCGCTGTAGATGAGCATGATGCCCTTGGTGCCGTAGATGCAGGTGGAGTTGCACTCCTTGCCGTACACCGTCCAGCTGGCGGCCATGGTGCCCACAGCGCCGCCGTTCATGCGCAGGATGCACAAGGCGTTGTCGTCCACGCCGATGAGGTGGCCGTTGTCGTCCCGCTTGTTCAGGGTCATGACCTTGGCCGTGGTCTCAATGACGGTCTGGCCGGTGAGATACTGCAAAAGATCCAGCTTGTGGATGCCCAGGTCGCTGAGCGCGCCCATGGCGGCCTTGTCCTTGTCGAAGAACCAAGCGTCGCGATCCGGCGACCAACCCTCGGGGCCGGCGTTGCCGATGGTGGTGCGGAAGGTGATGATATCGCCGATGACGCCCTCCCGCAGCAGCTCCTTGGCGCGGCGGTGCACGGGGTCAAAGCGCATGTTGTGCCCCACCATGAGGTGCTTGCCGTTGAACTCGGCGGCCGCCACCATGGACTCGCACTCCGCCAGCGTCACGGCCATGGGTTTTTCCACCAGAACGTGCTTGCCGGAGTAAAGGGCGGCGTTGGTGATCTCGGCGTGATTGCGGTTCTCCACGCACACGGACACTGCGTCGATCTCGGGGTCGTTGAGCATCTCATAGTAGCTCCCGTACACCTTGCCGCCGTATTTTTCCGCCATCTGGACGGCTCGTTCCCTGTTCTTGTCGTAGTATCCCACCAACCTGGCGTTGGGGTTGGTGGCATATTCCGGCAGGTGCCGCACCTGAGCGATCTTGCCGCAGCCGATGATGCCGATGTTGACCATAATAGCGCCTCCTTGTGATCCTCTTGAACTATCTTCAACATAGTATTTTCGTACTGTAGATTATAGCAAAAAAATCCCCCTTGGGAAACCCCCTTTTTTATATTTTTTCCACTTTTTCCCGTCGCCCATCCTTTTCGCGGCTTTAGCAAAAAACCTCTTGCTATTTCTCCGGCACAAGGGTAGAATGAAATGTATCGAGTTCAGGAGGACAATGCCTATGGTATCCATCGTCGAAGTCACCACCCGCCGCCAGCTGCGCCGGTTCGTGGACTTCCCGAATCAATTATACAAAGACGTGCCCCAGTTCGTCCCCGCCACCTATGGCGACGATCTGGAGGACTGGGACAAAAGCAAGAATCCCGCCTTTTCCTACTGCGAGGCTCGCTGCTGGCTGGCCATGCGGGGGGAGGAGATCGTGGGGCGCATCGGCGCCATTCTCAGCCGCAAGTCCAACGAGAAGTGGGGCACCAACCGTCTGCGCTTCACGCAGGTGGACTTCATTGACGATCCGGAGGTGTCCGCCGCCCTGTTTGAGACCGTGGAAAACTGGGCACGGGAGCTGGGCTGCACTGCCGTCCACGGCCCTCTGGGCTTCACGGACATGGATCGGGAGGGCATGCTTGTGGAGGGTTTTGACCGCCGCAGCTGCTTCTTTACATATTATAATCACCCCTACTATATGCAGCACATGGCCGCCCTTGGCTATGTGAAAGACGTGGACTGGGTCGAAAATCTCATCACCGCCCCCACCGACGAAAAGACCTTCGCCCGCTGGAAAAAGCTCTCGGAGTACGTCATGCGCCGCCAGAAGCTGCACGTCCACAAGGTGCGCACCCGTCTGGGCTACTTCCCCCTGCTTAAGCCCTTTTTCCAGCTGGTCAACGAGGCCTACGCCCCCCTGTACGGCACGGTGGAGCTGTCTCCCGCGCAGATCCGGAAATACAGCATGAAGTTCGCCCCCCTCATTAACCCCAATCTGGCCTGCTTCGTGCTGAACGAGGAAAACCAGCTGGTGGCCTTCGGTGTCAGCGCCCCCAGCATCGCCGAAGCCCTGAAAAAGAGCCGCGGCCGCCTGTTCCCCACGGGCTGGGCCCATGTGCTCCACGCCTTCCGCAAGAACGACACCATTGACCTGCTGCTCATCGCCGTGCGCCCCGACCTGCAGGGGAAGGGGCTCAACGCCATCATTTTGAGCGAGGTCATGCAGGGCTGCCGCAAAATGGGCATCCGCCACGCCGAAACCGGCCCCATGCTGGAGGAAAACGAAAAAGTGCAGACCCAGTGGCAGAATTTCCCCTTGGAGCAGCACAAGCGCCGCCGCTGCTGGGTGAAGGAGCTGGACGCCGTCCCCGCCGCCGCTGCCCCGCAGGAAGACGCCTGCCGATAATTGCATCAAGCCCCATCGGGAGCCGCTTTTGCGGTTCCCGATTTTTATTTTTTGCTATTTATAATGCGTGCTGCCAACAATTGTCTCACGTCCCAAAAATGTCATTGCGAACCAGTGCGCACACTTGTGCGGCAATCCGTATTCCCTCACGCACCGCACCCATACGATCCATGCGCAGGGGGTCGGCGTCCCCGACGACCCGCCCGCCCCCGCCCCCGCAACTTTCCCCTTTCCGTTTTCAACTTTCCGTTTTCCTCTTCCCGCCGCCCTCACCCTCCGGCCGGCCGCCGCATAGTATGACCGCAGAGAGTCATTTTCTCTCAGCAAAGGAGGCAGATCGAATGATTCATATTTGCGGTGCGTCCTTTGTCTATCAGGCGCCCGACGGCGAAGTGGAGGCTCTGCGGCGGGTAGACATGGACGTCGCCTCGGGCGAATTCTGCAGCGTGGTGGGGCCTTCCGGCTGCGGCAAATCCACCCTGCTCTCCGTCATATCCGGACTGGAGCGGCTCACCGCCGGCACGGTGGAGGTGGACGGTGCCCCCGTCTGCGGTCCCTCCGAAAAAATCGGCTTCATGCCCCAGCGCGACCAGCTCTTCCCCTGGCGCACCATTCGGGACAACGTGACCCTGGGTCTGTCCGTGGCCGGAAGGCGCACACCGGAGGCGCTGGCCTACGCCGATGCTCTGCTGCAGCGCTACGGTCTGTGGGAATTTGCCCAAAAGCGCCCCGACCAGCTCTCCGGCGGCATGCGCCAGCGCTGCGCCCTCATCCGCACCATGGCCACGAATCCGAAAATTCTGCTGCTGGATGAGCCGTTTTCGGCGCTGGACTTTCAGACGCGCCTTTCCGTGTCCTCGGACATCAGCCGCATCATCCGTCAGGAGGGCAAGACCGCCCTTCTGGTGACCCATGACATCTCCGAGGCCATCAGCCTCTCCGACCGCATTTTTGTTCTCAGCGCCCGTCCCGCCGTGGTGAAAAGCGTCCACACCCTCACCACCCTGCAAGGTCTTTCGCCTCTGGAGCGGCGGGACACCGAGGCGTTCCACACCTATTTTCAGGCCATTTGGAAGGAGCTGGATCATCATGAATAGCCTCTCTCCCGCCCGAAAAGCCTACCTCCTGTCGGTGCGGCGGCAGAAGCGTCAGGTGCGCCTGTGGCAGATCGCCCTGCTGGCGGGTCTGCTGCTCCTGTGGGAGCTGAGCTGCCGTCTGGGTCTATCCGACGGTTTTCTCATCAGCAGCCCCAGCCGCATGGCCACCACCTTCCTGAGCCTGTGCCGCAGCGGCGACCTGTGGCGGCACATCGGCGTATCCTGCGGGGAAACCGTGGTAGGCTTCCTCTCCGGCACGGCGCTGGGCACGGCGGTTGCCATCTGCATGTGGTGGTCGGAAAAGCTGGCCAAAATTCTCGACCCCTATCTGGTGGTGCTCAACGCCCTGCCCAAAACCGCCCTCGGCCCCATTTTCATCGTCTGGATGGGCGCGGGTGCGGGGGCCATCATTGTCATGACGCTGGCCATTTCGCTCATCGTCACCATTCTGAATATGTATCAGGGCTTCCTCTCCACGGATGAGGAGAAGATCCGTCTTATGCGCTCGCTGGGCGCCAGCCGCTGGCAGATCCTGTGGCTGCTGGTGTTTCCGGCCAACGCCCCCACCCTGTTTTCCACCCTGAAGGTGAATGTGGGGCTTTCGTGGGTAGGCGTCATCATGGGCGAGTTCCTTGTTTCCCAGGCCGGTCTGGGCTATCTCATCGTCTACGGCTCCCAGGTGTTCAACATGGATCTGGTGATGACCAGCGTGGTGATCCTGGCGGCGGCAGCGGTGGTGATGTATCAGCTGGTGCTGTGGGTGGAAAAAATATTAAATCGTTTTTGGGGGAAAGGATCATGAAAAAACTGCTGACATTCCTGCTGGCTGTACTGATGATCGTGCCGGCGCTGTGCGCCTGCGGCCAAAAAAGCACCTCTGTGGTGCGGCTCAATGAAGTCACCCACTCCGTGTTCTATGCGCCCCAGTATGTGGCCATGAGTCAGGGCTTCTTCGCGGAGGAGGGTCTGGAGGTGGAGCTGACCAACGGCGGCGGCGCCGACAAGGTCATGACCGCCGTTGTCTCCGGCCAGTCGGACATCGGCCTGGCCGGCCCCGAGGCCAGCATCTATGTGTATAATCAGGGCAAGGCCGACCACACCCAGATCATCGCCCAGCTCACCAAGCGGGACGGCTCCTTCCTCGTCGGCCGCGCGGAGGACGACGCGTTCTCCTGGGAGGATCTGCGGGGCAAGACCATCATCGGCGGGCGCAAGGGCGGCGTACCGGAGATGACGCTGGAGTATGTTCTGCGGCTCCACGGCCTCACCCCCGGCGAGGACGTCACTGTGGATACCTCCGTGCAGTTCAACATGATGGCCGGCGCTTTCACCGGCGGGCAGGGGGACTATGTGACCCTCTTTGAGCCGACAGCCACCCAGCTGGAGCGCGCCGGCAAGAGCTATGTCCTCGCCTCCATCGGTCAGGAGAGCGGCGAGATCCCCTACACGGCGTATTTTGCCAACGAGAGCTGGCTGCGAGATAACGCCGACACCGCCCAGCGCTTTGTCAACGCCATCGCCAAAGCCCAGCAGTGGGTGGCGGAGCACACCGACCGGCAGGTGGCGGAGGCCATCATCGACCAGTTCCCCGACACCTCGCTGGATGAGCTGGAGACCGTCACCGCCCGCCACCGGCAGATCGACGCCTGGAACCGCACCCCCGTCATGGAGCGCCACGCGCTGGAGCGTCTGGAGACCGTCATGGAGCAGGCCGGCGAGCTTGCCCACAGCGACTGGGTGCCCTTTGACGAACTGGTGAACAACACCTTCGCCCAGAACGCCGTCCGCTGAAAGCTTACCCCTTCACCCAGCCGTACCGGTGCCTGCCGGTGCGGCTGGTTTTTCCATTTTTCTTCCAAATTCAGTTTTTTCTTCCCTTTGCCTGTGGACATGCCCCGTGTTTTGTGTTATTCTTATTATGAATAAGTATGGAGCATGTGAATAGAAAGGACTGAACCGACCTTGCGCTTATCATCTGCAAAACCGAATATTGCCAAGCGTCTTCTCTCAGCGCTGCTGCTGGCTCTGATGCTGGTGAGTCTGGTCACACCCGTTCTGGCCGGCACCGGCACGGAGGCCTACGTCAATCTGGACGATGTGAACGTCCGCACCGGCGCCGGTACGCAGCATGCCACGGTGAAGTTCAGCGGCAGCGGCATCATGCTCAACAAGGGGCACTATGTCCGCATCATCGCCACCCAGAAGGACACCGCCGGCTGGGACTGGTACCAGATCGTCTTCACCTATCGGGGCTACACCAAGGTGGGCTTCATGCGCAGCGATTTTGTGAGCGTGCTGGGGGACGACGCCGAGTATGCGGCCTATCTGGACGAGCAGGGCTTCCCCAAGAGCTATCAGCCCTATCTCCGCGCCCTCCACGCCGCCAGCGGCGGCAAGTGGAACTTCGTGGCCAATAACGTCTATAAATTCGTCAACGGGAAACCCACGCCGATAAAATGGAACGAAGCGCTGGAGATGGAGTCCACTTTGGGCATCAGCCTCATCCACGGAAGCTACAGCACCGCCCTTCGCTCCACGGTGCCCGGCTCCTATGACAACGGCGTCTGGACGCAGGCCGAGCCGGGTTGGTACTATGCGTCCAAGGAAACGGTGGCCTATTATATGGATCCCCGCTCCTACCTCACAAGCGGCGCCTGCATCGCTTTCCAAACCCTCTCCAACAGCACCGGCGCCGCCACTCACGAACAGGTGAAGATGGTGCTGCGGGACTGCGTCTGGGCTTCGGATCAGATCATCGACGAATTCGTGCAGGCCGGTAAGGAGGCCAATGTCAGCGCCATCTTTCTGGCTGTGAAGGCTCGTGGCGAGATCGGCACCAAGGCCACCGCCAACGCCACCGGTTACACTCTGAACGCTGAGGACGGCGGCGGCACCTATTTCAACTTCTTCAATATCGGCGCCTACAGCGGCGCCAACCCCAACTACAACGGCATCCTGTATGCCCGCGACCACGAATGG
>OMQS01000191.1 GCA_900313295.1 uncultured Eubacteriales bacterium | reverse complement strand
CGGCAGGAAGCCGGCAACTACAAGTACGCCAAGTCCGCTCTGGCGCTGCTCCTGCCCATCCTCTACTGCGTGCTGGACGCGCTGGGCACCTTTGCCGACAGCAAGGTGCTGGAGACGCTCAATGAGGACAGCGCCAACTGCGCCTACGAGCTGACGTTCCTGGCGGCGGGCATTGTTTGCTTTGTATATGTGGTGCTCATCCGCAAGCAGAAGCTGGTGCCCAAGCGGGAGGGGCCCAAGTACCTGGGCGCTCTGTGCGAGACGGCCGGCCAGTTCGCCTATATCTACGCCCTGTCCGACAGCGAGCATGTGGCGCTGGCGGCGCCCATCATCTCCGCCTACTGCGTTCTGTCCGTGGTGTGGAGCCGCATTTTCCTGAAGGAAAAGCTCTCGTGGAAGCACTACCTCATGATCGCCCTCGTGGTCGCCGGCATTGTGATCTTGGGGATTTATGATGAATAACCGATAGAACGCAGCAAGGAGCAGCCCACTTAGGACTGCTCCTTTTTTCACTTAAAATGCGTCAAACAGATTCACCTGGCTGGTGTCCGCCATGCCCGCAAAGGCGCCCAACGCCTTGAGCTGCTCGATGTGGGTCTTGGAGAGCTTGTTGCAGCACATGGAAAACTCCTCCACGGAGATGAAGGTCTTGCCCTTGCGCTTTTCCACCGTGTCCACGGCGGCGGCCTCGCCCAGACCGTGAACGGAGATCAGCGGCGGCAGCAGGCCGCCCTCCGTGATGAGGAACTTGGAGGCGTCGCTGCGGTAAATGTCGATGGTGTCGAAGTGGAAGCCCCGCAGGTAGAACTCGTAGCACACCTCCAGCGTCACCAGCAGGTTCTGCTCCACGGCGGTGGCGTCCTTGTTGTTCTCGATCTCGTGGATCTTCCGCTCCACGGCCTCTTTTCCGGCGCAGCAGAACTCGGCGTCAAAGGCCTTGGCGCGGATGGAGAAGAAGGTGGCGTAGAAGGCCAGCGGCCTGTGCACCTTGAACCACGCGATGCGGAAGGCCATCATCACATAGGCCACGGCGTGGGCCTTGGGGAACAGGTAGCCGATCTTGGCCAGAGACTCGATGTACCACGCCGGTACCCCGTGCTCCTCCATGGCCTCCACCCAGCCCTCCTGAAAGCCGCCCTTTTTCACCTTGCCCTTTCGCACAGCCTCCATGATCTTGAAGCTCATCTTGGGATCCAGCCCCACGGAAATGAGGTAGAGCATGATGTCATCGCGGCAGCCCACGGTCTGCAGAACCGAGGCCGTGCCGCCCACGATGAGATCCCGCGCGTTGCCCAGCCACACGTCCGTGCCGTGGGAGAAGCCCGAAAGCCGCACCAGGGTGTTGAAATCCTTGGGCTGGGTGTCAATGAGCATCTGGCGGGTGAAGCGGGTGTTGAACTCCGGAATGGCCACAGCGCCGGTAGGCCCCAGCAGCGGGTCGTTTTCAAACCCCAGCACCTTGGAGGACACGAAAATGCTCATGGTGTCCGGATCGTCCAGCGGGATGGCGCGGGCGTTGACGCCGGTGAGATCCTCCAGCATGCGGATCATGGTGGGGTCATCGTGCCCCAGCATATCCAGCTTCAGCAGATTATCCTCCATGCAGTGGTATTCAAAATGGGTGGTGATGGTCTCGGCGTCCTCGGCGTCCGCCGGATGCTGCACGGCGGTGAAATCCTCCACGTCCATGTCATCCGGCACCACCACAAGGCCGCCGGGGTGCTGGCCGGTGGTGCGCCGCACGCCCACGCAGCCCAGGGTCAGGCGGTTCATCTCCGCGTTTCCGGCGGTGATGCCCCGCTCCTCCAGATACTTGCGCACGAAGCCGTAGGCGGTCTTCTCCGCCAGCGTGCCGATGGTGCCGGCGCGGAACACCTGCGTTTCGCCGAACATCTCCACGGCGTGGCGGTGGGCGCGCGCCTGATATTCGCCGGAAAAATTCAGGTCAATATCCGGCACCTTGCCGCCGCCGTAGCCCAAAAAGGTTTCAAACGGAATGTCAAATCCGTCCTTCACCATCTTTTCGCCGCACACGGGGCAAGCTTTATCCGGCATGTCCGCGCCGCAGCCGTAGCTGCCGTCGGTGATGAATTCCGAGTGCCTGCACTTGGGGCAGCGGTAGTGGGGCGGCAGGGAGTTCACCTCCGTGATGCCCGCCATATAGGCAACCAAGGACGAGCCCACAGAGCCTCGGGAGCCAACCAGATACCCGTTTTCCAGGCTCCTCTGCACCAGCTTCTGCGCCGACATATACACCACGTCGTACTTTCCCAGAATGCCGCCCAGCTCCACATTCAGCCGGTCCACAATGAGCTGGGGCGGATCGTCGCCGTACAGCTCGTGACACTTGTTCCACACCATGTCGTGCAGCTCCTGCTCGGAGTTTTCCAACCTCGGCGGGAACAGCTGCCCCGGCGGCAGCAGCTCGATCTCTTCCACCATGTCGGCGATCATGCGGGGGTTTTTCACCACCACCTCGTAGGCCGTTTCCTCGCCGAGATAGGAGAACTCCTCCAGCATCTCGTCGGTGGTCTTGAAGTAGATGGGCAGGCTCTTGTCCGCATCGGGAAATTTCTTGCTGGCCAGCAGCACATGGCGGTAAATCTCGTCCTCTGGCTCCATGAAGTGCACGTCGCCGGTGGCGCAGACGGGCTTATGCAGCTCCCGTCCCAGCCGCACGATGGTGCGGTTGAACTCCCGCAGCTCCTCCTCGTCCCGCGCCTCGCCGCTTCGCAGCATGAAGGCGTTGTTGCACAGGGGCTGGATCTCCAGATAGTCGTAAAAGGACGCAATACGCTTCAGCTCGTCCCAATCCTTGTGCTCCACCACGGCGCGAAACAGCTCGCCGGCCTCGCAGGCGGAGCCGATAATAAGCCCCTCTCGGTGCGCCGCCAGCTCCGTTTTGGGAATGATGGGAAAGCGCTTGAAATACTTCAGGTTGGAGGCCGACACCAGCTGATACAGGTGCTTGAGCCCCAGCTTGTTTTTCGCCAAAATAATAATGTGCCTGGGTCTGCGGTGGTTCTTATTGCCCAAGGGCCGCAGCTCCAGCATTTTTTCGTTTATTTCCTGCAGGCGGCTGATGCCCAGCTCCCGCCGCATTTTCTCAAAAAACGGAATGAGCATGTAGCCCACCACGCCCGCGTCGTCCGAAGCGCGGTGATGGTTGAAGGCCGGCAGATCCAGATGCTCCGCCACCACGTCCAGCTTGAACTTGCTCAGCTCCGGCAGCAGATTCTGCGCCAGGATCAGCGAGTCCACATAGGTAGGGTCAAAGGTAAGCCCCGTCTGCCGGCAGCCCTCCCGAATGAACCCTATGTCAAACTCGGCGTTGTGCGCCGCCAGCGGCCGGCCGTTCACGAACCGAAGAAAGCCCTCCAGCGCCTCCTTGAGGGGCGGGGCGTCCTTCAGCATGGCGTCGGTAATGCCCGTGAGGCCGATAATTTCCGGTGTCAGCCGGCGATTTGGGTTCACAAAGGTCTGGAATCGGTCTGTAATTTCCCCGTTTTTCAGCACCACGGCGCCGATCTCCGTGATGGCCTCCTTCATCACGTTAAGCCCCGTGGTCTCAATGTCGAAGCAGACGATCTCGTCTTCAAACGCCTGATCCATGGAGCCGTGGACGGCCACACGGTCGTCCAGATTGTTCACATAGTACCCCTCCACGCCGTAGAGGATCTTGATCTTCCCCTTGGCGGTGTGCCATGCGTCGGGGAACGCTTGCACCACGCCGTGGTCGGTGATGGCAATGGCCGGATGCCCCCAGGAAATGGCCTCCTTGATAACGGCGGCGGGATCCGTGAGGGCGTCCATGTTTGACATACGGGTGTGCAGATGCAGCTCCACCCGCTTCTCTCTGGCCGTATCTTTGCGTGCCTCGTGGTCTATTTTCACAATATTCTGGGGGCTGAGCTGCACATCCTTGCCGTCGCGGGTCAGCTCTATGAACCCCTGCACCCGCAGCCACATGCCGGGGGCAATGGTGCTTTGCAGGGAGCCAAGCTCCTTGGCCTGCATGTACTTGCGGACGGTAACGGAGTTTTTGTAGTCCGTCATGTCAAAGGTCAGCACCCACACGCCGGGGCGGCGGGTCTCATGGCAGTCGGCAAAAAACACCTTGCCCTCCACCACAACGCTGCCCATCTTGGGGTTCAGCCCCTCCATGGAAACGGGTCTGCCCTTGATGGCCTTGCCCAACAGCACCTGCTCGCTGCTCTTCTCCTTCACAGCGGAGAGAAAACGCAAACGCACCTGCCGAAAGCCGTAATGCTCCTGCAAAAGCTGCTCCAGCGCCGTTTTGGCGGCGTCGGGCAAGGGCTGCCGCACCTCCACCTCCGCCTCCAGCGAGCGGCTCTCCCGATCCAGCTCTCCGGCCACGATCTTGGCGTCCGCCAGCGCCGGCCGCAAATTATGCGGCGGCAGAAAACTTCCAAAAAATTCTAAAAAACCGATTTTATTCATACTTACAGCTTCTCAATTTCTTCCATCAGTGCATCCACCAGCTTGTCCTCCGGCACTTTATAGAGGATCTCGCCCCGCCGGAACACCAGCCCCTCGCCCTTTCCGCCGGCAATGCCCACGTCGGCGGCGGCGGCCTCGCCTGGGCCGTTGACCACGCAGCCCATCACCGCCACGGTGATGTTTTTTCCGCAGTCCTCCAGCCGCCGCTCCACCTCTCGGGCAATGGGGATCATGTCGTACCGGGTGCGGCCGCAGGTGGGACAGGAAATGAGGTTCGGCCCAAAGCGCCGCACACCGGCAGCGGACAAAATTTGCTTAGCCGCCCGCACCTCCTCCACAGGGTCTGCCGTGAGGCTCACCCGTACGGTGTCGCCGATGCCCATACACAAAAGTCCGCCGATGCCCATGGCGGACTTCAAAACGCCCATGGTGGGCGTGCCCGCCTCGGTAACGCCCAGATGCAGCGGATAGTCCGTCCGCTCATGCAGCAGCCGATACGCCTGCATATTCACCGGCACATTGGAGCATTTCACGGAAAGGCAGATGTCGTCAAAATTGCAGTCGTTTAATAGCCGCACATGGCTCAGGGCGCTCTCCACCAGCGCCTCTGCCGTGACGCCGCCGTACTTAGCCAGCAGGTCCTTTTCCAGCGATCCGCCGTTCACGCCGATGCGGATGGGGATCCCCCGCTCCCGACAGGCGTCCGCCACGGCGCGCACCCGCTCTTTTGCCCCGATGTTGCCGGGGTTGATGCGTATTTTGTCCGCCCCCTGCTCTGCGCAGGCCAGCGCCAGCTTATAGTCAAAATGAATGTCGCACACCAGCGGAATATGAATGCGCCGCTTAATGGCTCCCACGGCGTTAGCAGCGTCCATATCCGGCACGGCCACCCGAATGATCTCGCACCCCGCCTGCTCCAGCGCTTCGATTTGGGCAACGGTGGCCTCCACGTCCTGGGTGGGGGTGCTGCACATGGACTGTATGGAAACGGGCGCACCGCCGCCCACGGCCACGCTGCCCACATGAATTTGCTTGCTCATATTCTCGCCCGCTCCTTTCTCCCTCGTAAAAACGCAAATCAAAAAAAACCTCGCAGAGTTTGCCGCCCGCAGGCTGCAAGTGTGAAATTTTTTCGCCATGCGGTAAAATAATGCGCGCAGCAGACTGCGATCCATTTGGCAGAAAATTCCACAGGATTTTTCACCGGTTATTGGAATATTTTCCAGACATCCTGAAATGTCACCGCCAGCATCAGCAGCATCAGCAGCGCAAAGCCGGCCACATGGACATAGCTCTCGAACTTCTGTGGGATGCGCTTGCGGATCACCAGCATGCTCAGAGCGTTGATGACCAGGAAGAGTATTTTCCCGCCGTCCAGCGCCGGCAGGGGCAGCAGGTTCATCACCGCCAGATTCACGGCGATCATAGCCGCCAGATACGCAATGTTCCGCACGGCGGCGGAGGTGGAGCCGCTGCTCTGTCCCACGTCGGTGATAACGGACACGATGCCCACGGGGCCGCTGATGTCCTTGACACCGGCCTGCCCCGTCACCAGCATCTGCAGCGACAGGCGCACCATGCGCACAAAGTCCGCCGCGTTGGCAAGGCTCACCCGCAGGCGGCTGCCGAAAGTGGCCTTTTCCACGGTGAAATTCAGTCCGTAGCCCTTATACTGGTTGCCGCTCTGGTCGGTGTATTCCCGCCGCTCCATCGCAACGCCGGAAAGCTCTGTTTTCTCGCCGCCGCGAATAATGGTCAGGTCGTGGCTCTCCCCCTGATTCAGATTCAGCAGCATGGTCACATCGCTGAAAACATAGATCTTTTCGCCGTCGATGGCGGCAATTTCATCTCCCGCCTGCAGCACCCCCTGCAAGGGGCAGCCGTCCGCAAAGCTATTGATCACCGGCGTTGTAAAAGCCTTCGCTCCGACATAAAGGCAGAAAATAATGATAAGCCCCGTCAAAAAGTTCATGAACGCTCCCGCCGCAAAGATCAGCAGCTTCGCCCAGAAGCCCTGGTTTTCCAGTGCCGCCGGATCGGTGGAAGCCTCGTCCTCCCCTTCCATGGCGCAGAAACCGCCGAAAGGCAGGCAGCGCAGGGAATACAGCGTATCCCCTTTCTTCTTTTTGAAAATGGCCGGCCCCATGCCGATGGAAAATTCGTTCACCCGAACGCCGCAGGCTTTTGCCGCCAGAAAATGTCCCAATTCATGGACGGCGATGAGTACGCCGAATACCAAAACGGCTACAAGAATATAGACAAATGTCGACATAGTCGCTCCATTCCGACGCCTATAGCGTCCGTCATTTACCGGACGGCCTCCCGACCTGACCGGTCTGCCTCCAGTATATCCCCCAGGCTCGGCTGATATTTCACCGCCACGCGGGAAAGTGCCTGCTCCACCCGTCGGGGAATGTCGTTAAACCCAATCTCGCCCCGCAAAAACTGCGCCACGGCCACTTCGTTGGCGCCGTTCATAATGGCGCAGGCAGTGCCGCCGGCAGCGGCGCACTCCTTGGCGATGCGCAGGCAGGGAAATGCCTCCTCGTCCGGTGCGCTGAAGGTCAGAGCGCCGCAGGAGAGCAGATCCAGTGTCCTATCCGGCGTCTGCGTCCGGTAGGGATAGGTCAGGGCGTAGCGGATGGGCAGCTTCATGTCCGGCGTGCCCAGCTGCGCCAGCATGGCGCCGTCCCGAAACTCCACCAGAGAATGCACGATGCTCTGGCGGTGGATCACCGCCTCCACCTGCGCAAGGGGCAGCCCATACAGCCGCATGGCCTCGATGATCTCCAGCCCCTTGTTCATCAGGGTAGCGGAGTCGATGGTGAT
>OMQS01000078.1 GCA_900313295.1 uncultured Eubacteriales bacterium | reverse complement strand
GTCATTCCGAAAAGCGCCCCCGCACGCCAAACGCGCCGTGCCCGCTAAAAGATGTCATTGCGAGGAGCGCAGCGACGCGGCAATCCGCATCCCCCTGCGCCACCGCCCCTACGCATATTTTGCAATTTTGCCTGTAGGCCGGCACCCATGTGTGCCGCCGCCGATCCCCGCCGCACCCCCCAACGGCGGGGCACACGGGCATCGCAACAGGGACATTCCCTCCCCGCACGGCGCGTCCATTTTCCGCCGCCTTCCTAAAAAATTCTGCTTTCAACTTTCCGTTTTCAGCTTAACCGATGCACCCCCAAAGCAGCAAGAAACCCGAAGCTCCGGCTTCGGGTTTCAAATTATATGTGTTTTTATGTGCTTACTCCTCCGGCTTATTCACCAGCAGCTGAATGGCGCCGTGGCAGTTTTCGATGTTCACCACCGGCGTGCTGGGGGCGTATTCGCCGTCCAGCGACCAGGGAATGTGATCCTCCGTTTCCACTGTGACCTTGGAGGCGTGGCGGAAGAAAATGCCTGGGTTGTCATATTGCATCTGCTTCAGCGCCACCAGCAGGCTCGTCAGATCCAGCGCCGTGCGGGGCATCCGCAGCAGCACCACTTCAAACACGCCGTCGTCCATCCGCACGCGGTTGGGATCCAGCTTCACCAGTCCCGCCAAGGAGGTGGAGTTGCACACGCTGCCGAAAACGAAGTCCCCCTCGATGACCTCCTCGTCGGCGGTGACGCGGCAGTGGTACGGCCGCAGGGAGTCCAGACTCTTGATGCCCTCCAGTATGTAGGCGAAGTGCCCCAGCGCGTTTTTGACATCTTGCGAGGCGGAGTAGCTGGCCTTGGTAAAGGCGCCGAAGGAGGCCACATAGGAGAAGTATCTGTTGTTGTGCCGCCCCACGTCCAGCGCCATGGGAGCGCCCTGGGTGATGATGTTGGCGGCCATGTAGGGCACGGCGGGAATGTGCAGCGTGGCGGCGAAGTCGTTGGTGCTGCCGGCGGGCAGATAGCCCAGCAGGGGCTTTTCCGCCAGCTGCATCAGGCCGGAAATGGTTTCGTTCAGCGTGCCGTCGCCGCCGTAGCAGACCACGGTGTCGTAGTAGGAACCCAGCTCCAGCGCATAGCGCGTGGCGTCGCCGGAGGCCTTGGTCTCCTTCACGTTCACCAGATACCCGCCCTCGCACAGCCGCACGATGGCGTCATACAGCGGCGCGGTGGATTTGTTTTTTCCCGCGCGGGGATTCACGATCAAAAGCAGCTTTTTCACCGTATACCTCCTCAAACAACACAAAAAAACGCCACAGAACGGTTCTTCTATCATACATGTTTTCTCTCAAAAAAGCAATAGAGCCCGTGCGAATGTTACACAAATGTTATATTTTTGCAAAGATGTCCTCCGAGCCTTGCAAAGCCCGCAAAAATTCGGTATGATAAAGCAAACGAACCATGAAGGGGGCCGCCATGAAGAAACATTCCATATACATCCGCTGGGGTCTGACCGTTTTTCTCGCGGGCTGCGCCCTGCTGATTTTCTACGACGTGTTTTATCGCGATAATTCCGGCACGGTGCAGGCCTTCTTTGAAAAGCTGTTTTCCGTTTTGGCACCCATTCTGTACGGCATGGGCATGGCCTACCTTCTTGCGCCCATTGTGAATTTTCTGGAGCGCAATATCCTCCGCCTGCGGGACGCGCTGGAGAAAAAGCGGGGCAAGAGCATTCGTGTCCACAAGGGCTGGCTGCGGGCAGCCGGCATTTTCCTCACCTGGGCGTTCATGCTGGTGCTGCTGTACCTGCTGTTCGCTATGCTGGTTCCGGAGCTGGTGGACAGCGTGACCACGCTGGTGAACAATCTGGAGAGCTACTATAAAACCACCTACGACTGGGTTTCCGGCCTGCTGAGTGACAACCCCAAGCTCGCGGAGCTGGCGGGGAGCTTTTATAACGAGGCCAGCCAGTGGCTCACCACAAAGCTCCTGCCGGGTCTGCAGACCGCCGTCACCAACTTCACCGGCAGCCTCGTCACCGGCGTGTGGAGCATCGTTGTTTTTGCCAAAAATTTCCTCATTGGCATCATCGTGTCCGTGTACCTTCTGGCGGCCAAGGAAAAGAGCGCCGCCCGCTGCTGCAAGCTGCTCTACGGCGTGCTGCCGGAGGACAAGGCGGCCTTCACCGTGCGGGGCTTCCGCCGCGTGGACTACATCTTCAGCGGCTTCGTCCGCGGCAAGCTGCTGGACTCCCTCATCATCGGCATCCTCTGCTTCATCGGCTGCTCCATTTTGAAAATGCCCTATACGCCGCTGGTCAGCGTCATCGTGGGCGTCACCAACGTGATCCCCTTCTTCGGGCCGTTTCTGGGCGCCATTCCCTGCGCCCTGCTGATTTTGCTGGTAAGCCCGCTGAAATGCCTGTATTTTGTCATTTTCATCTTTCTGCTCCAGCAGCTGGACGGCAACGTCATCGGCCCGAAAATCCTGGGCGATTCCACGGGCATCTCCAGCATTTGGGTCATCGTGGCCATCCTCATCGGCGGCGGCTTCGGTGGCGTGCTGGGTATGTTTTTGGGCGTGCCCATCTTCGCCTGCCTGCAGGTGCTGGTGCGCTGGCTGCTGAACACGCGGCTGAAAAAGAAGAATATGCCCTTGGCCGCGTCCGAGTATCTGCACCGCGACCAACAGGCGCCGCCCTCTCAGCCGGAGAAAAAAACCGATAACGATAAGTAATTTTATAGCATAATTATACAGATAGCGATCAGGGAGAAACCATGGATCAGGAACTGAAAGAAAAAATACTGCGTTTTTCCAACGGGAAAGAGCCGTTTTCCGCGTATAATCATCTGGAGATCTGTGACATAGAGGAGGGACGCTCCCGTGTGGAGCTGCACATGGCGCCCGAGAGCCGCAACCGCTGGGGGCAGCCCCACGGCGGGCTGCTGTTCGCGCTGGCGGACGTGGC
>OMQS01000038.1 GCA_900313295.1 uncultured Eubacteriales bacterium | reverse complement strand
TTTTTGGCAGCGGGAGAAGGATTCGAACCCTCACATACGGAGTCAGAGTCCGCTGTGCTACCTTTACACAATCCCGCTATGTTCCGAAGAACAAAAACTATTATACAGGATTTATGATGTTTGTCAACAGTTTTTTCTCCGGAACGGCGTATTTTTTTACACCGACAGGTCGGCGGCGGTGAAGTATTTCTTCAGCGGTTTATACAGCACGGCGAACAGCACCAGGCACAGCACGATGCTGGGCAGCATGTAGCTGCCGTTATAGATCAGGGAGTAGATCCAGGGGCTGGTCATGGGCTTGCCGAGGAACGAGTCGGGCATATACTTGCCCCACACAAAGACGCCGATGAGGAAATGCACCAAAAAGCGCAGAACGCCGCCGATGAGGGTGCCGTAATACACGCTCCACTTCCGGCGGGACAGCAGGCCCGCGCCGAAGCCCAGGGCTACGAAGGCCAGGAAGTAGTCGCAGAGGATGGTGGTCCAGTCGATGGAGAACTTGTTGCCGATGAGGTAGGTGATGGCACCGTATACCAAACCGGCGCCGGCGCCCCAGCCGCAGCCGTAGCGGGCGGCAAACAGGATGATGGGCAGCATCTCCAGCGTGATGGAGCCGCCGTTGGGGAACTCATAGAGCTTGATAAGGCTCAGAATTTCCGCCATGGCAATGAAAATAGCGGCTTCGCAAAGCATTTTGGTTTTTTTGTTTTTCATGTTGCATCCTCCAATAAAAAAATTCCCGCATGGCGAGCCACGCAGGCGTCGCAATGCGGAAAACGATCGCTCGATATGTACGCATTCCTACGCCGGCATTACCCGGATCAGGTTCGAGGGATCGGGCGGCCATACGCCCATCTCAGCCGGCATGCGCCAGCACCCCTTGGATTGTGGCATCAATATAGCACGTTTTTTTCCTGTTGTCAAGAGCTTGGCGGCGTGTTATACTGCAAGGGAAAAAGGAGGTGAAGTTTATGAAAAAATTGAGAAAAATCATGGCCTTTTTGCTGGCCTTGGTGATGGTGCTGGCCCTGTGTGCCTGCACAAAGCCCATGCCCATTGCCGCGGGAAAGACCACCGTGGGCGTGAAGGACGGCGAGACCGTCGGTCAGGGCGCCACCGCCTTTTCCGTGGAGGTGAAGGACGCCGAGGGGAAGGCTACAAAGTTCACCGTGCAGACTGACGAGAAGACCGTGGGCGCCGCGCTGCAGAAGCTGAACATCATCAGCGGCGAGGACAGCCAGTACGGCCTCTATATCAAAGAGGTCATCGGCATCACGGCGGACTACGACAAGGACGGCACCTATTGGGCGTTTTATGTTGACGGGCAGTATGCCCTCACCGGCGCGGATCTGACGGATGTCAAGGCCGGCGCGGTGTATACCTTCGCCGTGGAAAAAATGCAGTGAAAGCATGGCGAAAAAGGATCTCCGGAGCGTTTGCCTCGGAGATCCTTTTTTATATATTAATATAGTTCCGCTGCCGTGCGCAGCACCTTGGCGGCCATGCTGCCGGCCACGCTGGAGCCGCCGCCGCTGTTTTCCGCCAGCACCACGAAGGCCAGCGGCAGCGTGTCACTGGCCACGAAGCCCGCGAACCAGCTGTGGGGCGTTTTGCCCTGCTCCACCTCGGCGGTGCCGGACTTGGCGCACACCGGCAGGTCGCCGAACCGCGACTGCCCGTACACCGTCTGCACGTTGTTGCGCAGCATCTCGGCAAGGGCGGCGCAGGTGTCGGCGCGCCACAGGTGCATTTTTCCGGAGGAGCCGGTGAAGCGGGCAGCGGTGCCGGTCATGGAGGTGACCTTATCCAGCAGATATGGCTCCTGCGCGGTGCCGCCGCCGATGGCGCCCATCATGGTCATGAGCGCGCAGGGGTTGGCCAGGTCTTCGTACTGCCCCACGCCCGACCAGCCGATCTCGCTGTCGTTTTCGCTTATTACATAGGAGCCGGCGGCGGTGGAAATGCCGCTGACGTTGTGGCTCGACAGAAGCCCCGCCTCCTGCGCGTACTGCGACAGGGTTTCGCCGCCCAACTCCACGGCCAGGTGGGCGAAGGCACAGTTGCAGGACTTGGCCAGCGCGCCGGCAAAGTCCATAGTCCCGTGGGCGGAGGGACAGGTGATGGTGTCCCCGCCGATGACGGTGCTGCCGGTGCATTGGAACGTGCGCGTCTCCAAGCCCTCCAGCTTTTCCAGCGCGGCGGCGGCCGTGACCACCTTGAACACCGAGCCGGGGGTGAAGGTGGAGGAGAGGAAGCGGTTGAGGTATACGCCGTCGTACCGTGCGTCGCCGTCCTGAATGGCGGGCGGGTCGGCGGGGTCGAAGCTGGGGGTGGACACCATGCACAGCAGCTCGCCGGTTTTATAATTGTATACGCCTATGGCGCCCTTGCGGCTGCCCAAAGCCTCGTAGGCCGCCGTTTGCAGGCGGCTGTCCAGCGTCAGATACACCCGCCCGCCTCCGCCGGCGGTGCCGGTGAGGAGGTCATAGCCCAGAAGCTGCTTTTGAAAGTTTTGAAGGGCGGAGGTGGAGATGTTGCCGGCCTTATCGCCCACGGCGTGGAGGGTGGCGCGGCGGAGGGCACCGTTTTCACTGTAAGCACCGGCTGCGGCGTCATAGAGAACAACGCCGTTTCGGTCGACGATCTGTCCCAGCGCCGGCAGGCCGTCTTCAAAAGCGCCCAGATTGCCGGAAAACGACGCCCAGCGTCCGCCCAGCGCCACATAGCGCACGCAGTATGCGGCCAGCCCCGCCAGAAACAGCAGGAGCATTATATAAATAAGGAGTGTGCGCTGCTTTACCTGTTTCATTTGCGGTTCTCCTTTTTGAAGATCTCGTCCACCGGAATGTCCGGCCGGTCGGCAAAGAAGCCCTCCTGCTTGACTTTGGGGCGTGGGGCGGCACTTTTTTTCGGGGCCGGCGCCACAAAGCGCAGGGCGAAGCTGGCGTTCTGTCGGGTGTCGGCGGCCTTGAGATAGGCCATGAGTCCCCAGCAGGAGATCATGCTGGAGCCGCCCATAGACACAAAGGGGAAGGTGACGCCCGTCAGCGGCAGCAGGTCTACCGCGCCCAGCACGTTCAGCGCCAGCTGGCACACCAGCATGGCGGCGGTGGCGCAGGAGAGAATGGTATAAAACGCGGAGCGGGCGGTGGCGGCGCACCGCAGGGCATATACAATGGGGATCACCAGCGCTGCCACGCAGCACAGCGCCAGCAGAAAGCCAAATTCCTCCCCCACCACGCCAAACACCAGATCCGTATTGGCGGCGCCTACATATTTGAGCCACGCCTTCTCTGCTCCTGCGCCGAACAGGCCCCCTGAGGCCATGGCGCTCATGGTGCGGGTCTGCTGGTAGCCGATGTCCTGGGCGTGCTCCCAGGCGTGCAGCCAGGCGGCAAAGCGGTCGGCGATATAGGGCTTAAAACGCAGGATGATGCCGCAGCCGAAAGCGGCTGCCGCCGTCAGCATGGCAATGGAGGGCAGGTCGCCGGTGCGCAGAAAAGCGATGCACAAAAAAGCCACGAAGAAGATCAGCGCCGTTCCGAAGTCGCTCATCAGCGCCAGACATCCCACGCAGTACGCGGAAAACAGGATCGTGAAAATAAGATTCCGTTTGGCAAACAGCCGATCCAGCGTGGCGGCTCCGGCCAGAATAAAGGCAATTTTCACCAGCTCCGAGGGCTGGAAGGAGAGAGAACCGATGGCGATCCAGTTTTTTGCCCCGAAGATGCGCTGCCCCAGCACCACGTTGAAGGCCAGCAGCGCCGCGGCGGCTATGGCCACCGGCCACCGCGCCCGCATGGATGCGTGCAGGTTCCGCAGCACGCCGCTCATGAGCAGGAAGAGGAGCATGCCCATGACGACGGTGATGAGCTGCTTATACAGGGCACTCGGATCGTAGGCGGCTGTCACCGCCGCGCCCACGCTGATGAGCAGGAAGACCAGGGATTCCAGCTCGTAGGCCGTGCGCCGCGCCGCCCGATAGACCCCGTACAGCGCCCACGACAGGAGCATCAGGCTGCCGAAGGCCACGCCGATGGCCGCCCGAGCCTCTGCCTTGGCGGCGAGAAACACCTGCAAAAACAGCAGGAGCTGGCAGAGATTCACCCCCAGCAGCGTCCCCGCCTGCGAAATGCGGCGGCGCTCCTGCTCCTCCGTCCGGCGGCGCGCCAGTCTGGCCTCGTCGGATTCGCTGGAGGGGAAAAAGTACATTTCCACGCCCCCTGCGGCGATGCAGTCGCCGGCCTTTATTTCGGCCTTGTCTGTGGTGCGCGCTCCGTTGAGCAGCACGCCGCTGCTGCGGTTCACGGGATACACCCACCAGTGCCCCTGGTCATTGCGGCAGATGGCGGCATGGCAGCGGGACACGGAGGGGAAGTTCAGCCGCACGTCGGCGCTGCGCATCCGCCCCACCATGTTCTCCCAGTGGGTCAGATCGTAGCGCGCGCCGTTGGCCAGACTGACAAATCCCCACACCTCCGGCGCCTCGCGGGAACCAAACAGGGAGATGGCACACCGCACCACCACCCAGGCCGCCGCCAGAAACAGCAGGATACGCCCCACCCACAGCACGGTGGAGCCGGCGGTCAAGTTGGAAAGAAATGCAATCATAGAAAACCTCGTGTCGTCTATATTAAGCAGGTAGTATTCCACCCTATGATAGCACGCATTCTGCCCAAATGGAAGACCGCAGAAGATGACATTAGTGTAAGTAATGGCAGAAATCAAAAAAAGTAAAAATAAGGCTTGACAAGAGGGCGTGGGGCGTGGTACTCTAACGAAGTCGTCGAAAGGCGGCGGCTGCGGAAAGGAAGCCGAGAGCGCAAAAAAACTTGGAAAAAGTTGAAATTAGTGCTTGACATGGCAGACATAACGCAGTATAATAAAACTGTTCCGCAAGCGGGGCGTGTAC
>OMQS01000083.1 GCA_900313295.1 uncultured Eubacteriales bacterium | reverse complement strand
CGGCGGGTGATTTTTCCCCTGTCCGTCCCCGGCGTTATCAGCGGCGTGATGATGGTGTTCATCCCGTCCATCTCCACCTTTGCCATTTCCAAGCTCCTGGGCGGTGGCATGAGCTTCCTGCTGGGCGACCTTATTGAAATGCAGTTTCTCGGCTCGGCGTATAATCCCCACCTGGGCAGCGCCATCTCCCTTATGATGCTGCTGCTGGTGATTATCGCCATGCTGATTATGAACCGCTTCGGCGACGGAGAAGAAGGGGCGGTGATGATGTGATGCAGAATAAAAACCCTGTCATTGCCAAGGTGCTCAACATCCTGGTGTTCCTGTTTTTGTACCTGCCCATTGCGGTGCTGATCGTCTTCTCGTTCAACGACTCCAAGAGCCGCACGGTGTGGTCGGGCTTCTCCCTGCACTGGTATGAGGAGCTGTTTCACGACGAGGAGATCCTCTCCGCCTTCAGCACCACCCTCACGGTGTCTGTGCTGGCGGCCGTTATCGCAACGGTTCTGGGCACGGCGGCGGCCATCGGCTTCCACGCCATGAAGCGCAAGCCCCGGCACCTGCTCATGACCATCAACAACATCCCCATGACCAACGCCGACATCATCACCGGCGTGAGCCTGATGCTGCTGTTCGTGTTCACGGGGAACCTGCTGGGCTTCTCTCTGGGCTTCGGCACGCTGCTGGTGGCGCATATCACCTTTAATATTCCCTATGTGGTTCTGGCGGTGCTGCCCAAGCTGCGCCAGCTCAACCCCAATCTGGGGGAGGCGGCCATGGATCTGGGCGCAACGCCCTGGCAGGCCTTTTGGAAGGTGCTCATGCCCGAGCTGCGGCCCGGCATCCTCAACGGCCTGCTCATCGCCTTTACTCTTTCCATTGACGACTTCGTCATTTCCTACTTTACCGCCGGGTCTGAGGTGGCCACTTTGGCCATGCAAATTTACGCCATGACCCGCAAGCGCATCAGCCCCGAGGTCAACGCCCTGTCCACGATCTTGTTTGTTACGGTGCTGACTCTGCTGCTCATTGTGAATTTCCGAGAGATGCACCAGAGCAAGCAGGCGGAAAAGCGGAACAGGGCGCTGCAGCGCGACGGCACGAAGGGAGGGGGTCTGTGATGAAAAAGATCGCCATTTTGCTCCTGATCCTGCTGCTGGCGCTGCCTCTGGCGGGCTGCCAGAGCGGGCAGACGGAGCGCAGCATCAACGTGTATAACTGGGGCGAATATATCGACGAGTCCATTTTCGACGATTTCGAGGCCGAAACGGGCATCCACGTCAACTACAACACCTTCGCCTCCAACGAGATGCTTTATTCCGCCATCAAGGGCGGCGGCAACAGCTACGACGTGATCATCCCCTCGGACTACATGGTGGCTCGCATGGGGGAGGAGGGGCTGCTGATGGAGCTGGACTACAGCAGGATCCCCAACGCCGAAAACATCGACGAGCGTTATCTCAGCCCCGCCTACGATCCGGATCAGAAGTACAGCCTGCCCTATATGTGGGGCACCACCGGCATCATCTACAACACCACCATGGTGGACGAGCCGCCCACCAGCTGGATGGATTTGTTCACCACCGACCTCAAGGGGCAGCTGCTGATCTTTGACAATCCCCGCGACTGCATCGGCCTTGCCCTGAAGGCGCTGGGCTACTCCTTCAACACCACGGATAAAGACCAGATCGCCGAGGCCACCGACCTGCTCATCAAGCAGAAAGAGGCCGGCATCGTGCAGGCCTATGTTATGGATCAGATCTTCGACAAGATGATCAACAACGAGGCTGCCATGGGCACCTACTACGCCGGCGACTATCTGACCATGGTGGAGGAGAATCCGGACTTGGCCTTCGTGCAGCCGGAGGAGGGCAGTAACCTGTTCGTGGACGCCATGTGCATCCCCACCTGCTCGAAGAACTATGAGGACGCCCTGACCTTCATCAACTTTATGTGCCGAGACGACATCGTCTTGCGCAACTGCGAGGAAACGGGCTATTCCTGCCCCTCTGCCACCGCCATGGAGGAGATGGACGAGGATATGGCTACCGACCCGGTGGCCTACCCCGATGCGGACATTCTGGACAAGGCCGAGACCTTCGGCGGCCTGCCGGAGGACACCCTCACGTTTTATGACCACGAGTGGATCCGCATCTGTCTGGCCAAAGTAAAATACTGACGCAAAAGAGCGCATAGCCGACCATCGCCGGATATGTGCTCTTTTCTTGTTGCAAAAAAAGAAAAAAAGGGCTATAATAAACAAAGTATACCCCCATTACATAATGAGCTTTGAGGTATGAGGATGAAAACACAGGAAAAGCTGAACATGACCATGCTCTGCGACTTTTATGAGCTGACCATGGGCAACGGGTATTTCAAAACCGGCTACAAAGACCGCATCACCTATTTCGACGTATTTTTCCGCAGGGTGCCGGATAACGGCGGCTTTGCCATCGCGGCAGGTCTGGAGCAGCTCATCGAGTATATCGAAAACCTCCATTTCACCAAGGAGGACATCGACTATCTGCGCGGCCGCAAGCTCTTTGACGAGGAGTTTTTGGCCTATCTGGAGAATTTCCGCTTTACGGGCGACATCTACGCCATCCCCGAGGGCACGCCGGTGTTCCCCCGCGAGCCACTGGTGACGGTGCGTGCCCCGGCTATCGAGGCACAGCTCATCGAAACCTTCACCCTGCTCACTATCAACCACCAGAGCCTCATTGCCACCAAGGCCAACCGCATCGTGCGGGCGGCCAGAGGCCGCACGGTGCTGGAGTTCGGCTCCCGTCGGGCGCAGGGGGCGGATGCGGCCATCGTGGGCGCGCGGGCGGCCTACATCGGCGGCTGCCACGGCACGGCCTGTACCATCTCAGACGAGCTGTACGGCGTGCCCGCCGGCGGCACCATGGCCCACGCATGGGTGCAGATGTTCAACACGGAGTACGACGCCTTCAAGGCCTACTGCGAGATCTATCCCACCAACGCCACCCTCCTGGTGGACACCTATGACACCCTGAAATCCGGCGTGCCCAACGCCATCCGCGCTTTCAACGAGGTGCTGAAGCCGCTGGGTATCACCAAGTGCGGCATCCGTCTGGACTCCGGCGACATGGCCTATCTCAGCCGTCAGGCGCGGAAAATGCTGGATGATGCGGGCTGGACGGACTGCAAGATCTCCGTTTCCAACTCTCTGGATGAATACCTCATTCAGGATCTGCTGCTGCAGGGGGCGCAGATCGACCTGTTCGGCGTGGGTGAGCGGATGATCACCGCCAAGAGCGAGCCTGTGTTCGGCGGCGTATACAAGCTGACGGCCGTGGAGGACGAGGCGGGGAACGTCATCCCCAAGATCAAGGTCAGCGAGAATGTGGAAAAGATCACGGTACCCCACTTCAAAAAAGTGTACCGCTTCTATGGACGGGACACCGGCAAGGCCATCGCCGACTATATGACTGTGTATGACGAGCAGGTGGACGACGGGAAGGATCTGGAGCTGTTCGACCCCAACGCCACCTGGAAGACTAAGACCGTGTATAACTTCTCCGCCCGCGAGCTGCAGGTGCCCGTGTTCCTCGGCGGCAAGTGCGTGTACAGCCGCCCCACGCTGGAGCAGATACGGGAGTACTGCCGGCGGGAGGTGGATACCCTCTGGGACGAGGTAAAGCGGTTCGACTATCCCCACAAGTACTATGTGGACTTTTCCCAGAAGCTGTGGCAGATCCAGCAGGATCTGCTGCGCTCCAAGCATTGAACGAAGCCTTATGGCAGGACTGTCCGAAAAGTGCAGTCCTGCCGGCCTTTTAGAAAGAAAGGAATCATCCCCTTATGAAGCAAGTTCAGCGAAAAACAGAGAGAAGAATATCCGCTGCGCTGCGCCTTGTGCTGGTGGCGCTTTTGCTGCTTTTGCAGATCGCCATCGTGGTGGCGCTGACCCAGGTGCTCCGGCAGAAGGCGTACATTGCCTACGCTGTGCTGGAGATCGTGTCAGTCTTCTGCGTGGCGCGGATATACATTCGCCCCGGCAGCAGCAGCTATAAGCCCGGCTGGATCATTCTCATTATGCTGGTGCCGGTGGTGGGGCTGATTTTGTACTTTCTCTGGAACGGCAACCAGGTGAAAAAGAAGCTGGCGCTCAAGACCATGCGTATGCCGCCGGAGCTGCCGGAGGTGCAGGAGAGCAGCGACCGGGCGCAGGCAGAGCTTGCCCGCCGCTGGCCTCGCTGGGCGAAGCTGACGGAGTATCTGCGGCGGCAGGATCTGCCCCTGTTTGCAAACACGGAAATGACCTATTTCCCCACCGGCGAGGAGTATCTGGAGGATCTGCTCGCCCGACTGGAAAAGGCGCAGAAATTCATCTTTCTGGAGTATTACATCGCTTCAAAAGGGCAGATATGGGATCGCATATGCAAGGTTCTGGCGGAGCGCGCTGCCGACGGGGTGGAGGTCAACCTCATCCTCGACGACTTCGGCAGCATGATGACCATGCCGCCGGAGGAGATACAGGCACTGCGGCAAAAGGGAATATGGGTGCAGATGTTCAACCCCGTGCATCACTATGTAAACCGGCTCTATTTCAACTACCGCGACCATAGAAAAATCGCCGTTATCGACGGCGATGTTGCCTACACCGGCGGCGCCAATCTGGCGGACGAATACGCCAATCTCATCGTGCGCTTCGGCTACTGGAAGGACTGCGGCCTGCGTCTGGAGGGGGAGGGCGCCTGGGGCTTCACCCGCCAGTTCATGTACCTGTGGCTGCGTATAGGCGGCGAGCTGCGGGAGCCGTGGGACACCTACCGCCCCTGCGGCGGCGTCGGCGGCGGCGATTTTTGCCAGCCGCTGGTGGACGGGCCTGACAATAACCCCGTCAACACCGTGGAGGACACCTACCAGCAGCTCATCGGCAGCGCCAACCGATATGTCTGGATCACCACGCCCTACCTGGCTATCGACGAGCCTATGATCCACACGCTGAGCATAGCCGCCGACAGCGGCGTGGACGTGCGTCTTATGCTGCCGGGGATACCGGATCATAAATTTGCCTATATGGTGGCGCAGTCCTATTTCGGCGAGCTGCTGGAGCACGATGTGAAGATCTACACCTACACCCCCGGTCTGCTCCACGCCAAGTCCGTGGTGGCGGACGGCGAGGTGGGCTTCGTGGGGTCTGTGAACATGGACTACCGCAGCTTTCAGCTCCATTTTGAGTGCGGCGCCCTGTTTTCCGGCAGCGCCGTGGCGGCGGTGCAGGAGGACATGAACCGGACGATGGAAAAGAGCCGACAGGTGACGATGGAGAGCTGGAAAAAGCGCAAATGGTATGTAAAGATCTTGGGCGCCGTGCTGCGACCCTTTGCCATGTGGATGTAAAAAGGAGAGAGAAATATGCTGATCCATGACATGAAAACCGGCGACCGCTTTGAGGGATACTATATTTTGCAGAACATTGCCCAGCGTACCACATCGGCGGGAAAGCCCTTTCTCACGCTGAATCTGGCCGACCGCAGCGGCGCCGTCACGGCGCAGGTGTGGGATTACACGGGGCCCATCGGGCCGGCGGACGTGGGCAAGGTAGCGTGGATTTCCGGACTGGCGTCCGAATATCGGGGCGCGCCGCAGGTGACGGTGTACCGCATTCGTCTGGCGGCGGAGAACGACGACTTCAAGGTCAGCGACCTGGTGGCCACGGCGCCCATCGAGATGGATGAAACATGGGCGTGGCTGCTGGAGCTGGTGGCGTCCATGGAGGACAAGGACTACCGCGCCGTGTGCGAGAAGCTGCTGGCGGCGTACGGCAAGCAGTTCCGCCTCATTCCGGCGGCCAAGAGCATGCACCACGGCTTTGTGGGCGGCCTGCTGATGCACACGGCTTACATGCTGAAAGCCGCCGATTTCTATGCCGGCCTCTATCCGACGGTGGATCGCAGCCTGCTGCTGGCGGGCACGCTGCTCCATGATTTCTGCAAGTGCGAGGAGTTTGTCACGTCCCCGCTGGGTCTGGTGGCGGAGTACTCCCTGAAGGGGCAGCTGTTGGGGCATTTGGTGCTGGGCGCCGAGGCGGCGGGTCGCGCGGCGCAGGAGCTGGGCATACCGGAGGAAAAATCCGTGCTGCTGCAGCACATGATCCTCTCTCACCACGGTGAGCCGGAGTTCGGCGCGGCAGTGCGCCCCATGTGCATCGAAGCGGAGCTTTTGAGCTACCTTGATCTCATCGACAGCCGCATGGAGATCTACACCGAGGCCATGGAAAACACCCCCGTGGGCACCTTCAGCGGAAAAATTTACGCCATAGACAAGAAAATATATAACCATGAGAGATAGGTTTTCCAATTTTCATACCCACACTTGCCTCTGCGACGGCAAGGACACGCCGGAGGAGCTGGTGCTGCGGGCGCTGGAGCTGGGCTGCCCTGCCCTTGGCTTCAGCGGCCACTCCTACGCCCCCTATGACGAGGGATACTGCATGTCCGTGGCGCAAACGGCGGAATATAAGGCGGAGATCCGCCGCCTGCAGCAAAAATACACCGGACGCATTTGCATTTATATGGGTATTGAGCAGGACTTTTATTCCGAGGCATTCACGGAGGAATATGATTACGTCATCGGCAGCGTCCATTATCTGCGAAAAAATGGCGCATATCTGCCGGTGGACGCTTCCGAGGCGCAGCAGGCGCAGGCCGTGCAGGACTATTACGGCGGCGACTGGTACGCCTTTGCGGAGGACTATTACCGCACGGTGGCGCAGGTTCGGGAGCGCACCGGCTGCCGGATCGTGGGGCATTTTGACCTGGTGACAAAGTTCAACGAGGGGGACACCCTGTTCTCCACCCGCCACCCCCGCTATATTCGGGCGGTTCGGCAGGCG
>OMQS01000067.1 GCA_900313295.1 uncultured Eubacteriales bacterium | reverse complement strand
GATTCCTATGACCGCGTTCCGGCTCTTTTCACGTTGGACAAGCATCCGATGTATCTGCTGGCGGATGATTCCGGCCTATCGGTATTCCGGGTTGAGGGCGGCAAGGTTTCCGCTGTGCTGACCGTCCCCGACTGCACCATGTCCGGCGGTGTGGCCGTGTGCAGCAACGGCAGTCAGTACGCCTTTTTGGCAGCCGTCAACGGTTCGCCCCATTGCACCGTGTTTATCTGTGACGGCTCCGGTATTCTCCAGCAGAAGGAGCTTTCCAAGCCGGTTACGACCTTTGCTATAACGGACGACTATGTGGTGTGCGGACTGGGCGCTCCGGATACAGCTGCATTTTCCTGTGAATCCATTTCCATCGGCAGCGGAAATACAACAACAGCCGATTCCGCAACGCCCATGTGGCGGCTGGCCGGAAGCGGCAATAGTTGTCTGTATGTTGACGGCAGCTTCGCGTCCTACATCTTCTATCCGAATACACAGCAGACCAATACCCTTACCATAAGCCGCGACACCGCAGTTTATCAGAATTGGCCTACGCTATTCTTCTCCGACGGTGCAGGCGGGTACTTGCTGCAGATGGATATAGAGAATACCGACTATTTCTGGCATATAACCACCTGATTTGCCCCTATCAAAAGAGTCCTGCTGCAAAACAAGAATGCAGCAGCAGCTTGCACACAGAAATAGAAAAAACAGAAACCCGAAATCTTTTTTAAGCCGTTTTGGCTCTAAAAGATTTCGGGTTTTGTTTCATATTTTTCAGAGAACTATTTTACAATAAGTCCATCCGTTTGTAATTTCCAGAATTACTCCTCGACCTCAGCCTCGTCGGCCTCGTCCTCGTGGCCGCCCAGCAGGGCACGGATAGACAGGGAAATCTTCTGCTTCTCCTCGTCGATAGCGGTGATCTTGGCGTCCACCATCTGACCCTCGGACAGAACGTCGCCGGGCTTCTCAATGCGGCGGTCGGCGATCTGGGAGATGTGGATCAGGCCGTCCACGCCGGGAACGACCTCAGCGAAAGCGCCGAAGGTCATCAGCTTCACGATGCGCACGTTGGCCACATCGCCCACATGATAGGTCTCCATAAACTTATCCCAAGGATTGCAGGAACGATCCTTCACGCCCAGAGAGATCTTGTGCTTCTCGGGATCGAAGGAAATGACGTACACATCCAGCGTGTCGCCCACGGAAACCACCTCAGCGGGGTTCTTGATGCGGGACCAGGACAGCTCGGAGATATGTACCATACCGTCCACGCCGCCGATGTCCACGAACACGCCATAGCTGGTCATGGACTTCACAGTGCCGGTGTAGTGCTTGCCCACTTCGATGCTCTCCCAAACGGCAGCCTGGGCAGCCTGACGAGCCTCGAACTGCACCGCGCGAATGGAACCCACCACACGGCGGCGGGCGCGGTTGACCTCGGTAATGCGCAGGGACACGGTCTGGCCGATCATCTCGCTAAGCTCGGCGCCGCGGGGCATACCGCTCTGGGAAGCGGGCACGAATACGCGCACGCCCTTCACGTTCACCACGATGCCGCCCTTGTTCTCCTCAGTGACCTTGCCCTCCAGGGTGGTCTTGTTCTCGCGAGCCTCTTCGATGTCTTCCCACACCTTCACGGCGTCCAGACGCTTCTTGGAGAGCATAGCGTAGCCCTCCACGTCATTCACGCGGATGATGTAGGTCTCGATCTCGTCGCCCACCTTCACCACGTCTTCGGGCTTCACGTTGGGATCAGCGCTCAGCTCATCCACGGAAATGTAGCCGGCCTGCTTGCAGCCCAGATCGACCTGGACCTCGGTGGGGCCAACTGCCGTCACGATACCGGTTACCTTCTCTCCTGTATTTAAAGTTTTAAAAGATTTTTCCAGCAGTTCCTCGAAGCTCTCCTCGGTGGCCTCCATGTTCTTGATTTCTTCGCTCATCGTTGTATATACCTCCTGAATGATGCCCGCTGGCGTAGATGCGCCGGCCGTTAGACCTGCCACAAGACATCCTTCAAAAAGGTCTGACGAGAGCTCACCGGCCCGCTCAATTTGAACGACCCGTCCGCATTTCTCCCTGCAAATCTCTGCTAAATGCTTGGTATTGGCACTTTTTCGGTCTCCGACCACGACCATGACATCCACCTTGGCAGCCAATTCGGCCGCCTCCGCTTGACGCCTATGCGTAGCATTACATATTGTATCAAAGATTTTGGCATTTGTACACTGTTTTTTTAAAATTTCTTTTGAACTTTCCCAAATTGCCCGTACACAGGTGGTTTGCGCCGCCGCCGTTAGGGGCAGATCGCGGCGCGAAGGCTCCTCATTCAGCCAATTTTCCAGTTCCTCCGGCCCCTGCAGGATCACCGACCGCTCCGACCAGCTGGCCACGCCCATCACCTCCGGATGGTGCGGCTCTCCGATAATAAGGGGCGTCCTGCCCTCCTCCTGCGCCTGCGCCACCAGCTGCTGGATCCGCAGCACATTGGGACAGGTGGCGTTGACGCACTGCGCGCCCAGCGCCTCCAGCTTCTGAAAGACCTCTTTCTTTTCGCCGTGGGAGCGGATCACAACGGTCTCATCGGGGCGCACCCCCGCCCACGAGTCCACCCTGCGCATCCCCAGGGCCTCCAGCTCCTCCACCACGTTTGCGTTGTGGATGATGCTGCCCAGCATCACGCAGGGCTTCCCCTGCCGCGCCGTTTCCCGCGCCATGTCCACGGCTCGCTTCACGCCGTAGCAGAATCCGGCGCTTTCGGCCACCTTCACGTCCATGCTTCTCCTCCCAGCGCATAAGCCTGCCGCATCACCTTGTCGGCGTTGGCCTGATACTCTTCCGCCGTGCCCTTCCGTCCGGTATATTCCGGCGCAAACGGCTTTCCGAATATAATGGGAACCGGGGCAAACAGCCGCTTTTTTGTGCCGATATAAATGGGCATCAGCTTGGCGCCGCCCCGAATGGCCATCATGGCCACGCCGCCCTTAGGCCGCACGCCCCGATTCTTTTTCCGCACGCGGGTCCCCTCCGGAAAAACCATCAGCAGGTCGCCGTCCCGCAGCGCCTGGATAGACGTTTTCACGGCGCCAATATCCGAGTGCCCCCGATCCACGGGAAACACGCCCATTTTCCTTAGAAAAGTGCGCAGGATCGGAATCTTGAACAGCTGGTTTTTCCCCATAATGCGCAGATTCACCGACCGCCCCAGAGCGCACATCAGCAGGATCGGATCCCAGTTGCTGCTGTGATTGGGGCACAGAAGCAGCGGCTCGCCCTGCGGCAGATTCTCCAGTCCCTCCACGCGGATGGGGTGCAAAAACGTGGCAATAGGCTTCACAATGTCGTATACCGTGGCGTAATACCTGCTGCTCATAGCTGCAACTGCCTCCCGATCACCTGCAAAATAGCTTCCTTACTCTGCTGAAAATCCATATTCGTGGTGTCCACCACAACGGCGTCCTCCGCCGGACGCAGCGGCGCGGTTTCTCGATGGCTGTCCGCCCAGTCCCGCTCCTTCATCTCCTCCAGCACCTGCGCATAGGGCTTGGGTGTGCCCCGCTGCTCCAGCTCAGCCGTGCGGCGTCGGGCGCGCACCTCCACGTCGGCGCTGAGAAAGATCTTCACCTGCGCCTGCGGCAGCACCACGGTGCCGATGTCCCGCCCGTCCATAATGACGCTGCAGCGTTTGGCCATGTCCCGCTGCATATCCAGCAAATAGTCGCGCACCGCCGGAATGGCGGACACGGCGGAGGCATACATGGATATTTCCGGCAGCCGGATCTTCTCCGTCACGTCCTCGCCGTTCAGCAGCATGTGCTGCATCCCGTCCTCGCTGTATCGCATATCCACACGGATCATGGGCAAAGCGCCCACCACGGCACCTACGTCCTTCGGGTCGATGCCCATCTTAAAAATATAGTATCCAATGGAGCGGTAAATGGCGCCGGTATCCACATACACGATGCCCAGCTCCTGCGCCACGGCCTTGCTCAAGGTGCTCTTTCCTGCGCCGGACGGCCCGTCCACGGCCACGGAATATACGCTCATGCTTCCTTCTCTCCTTCTGTTTCGGCGGCGGCCAAGCCGGCCGCTCTCCCCGTAGACCATGCGATCTGCAGGTTAAATCCGCCCGTATAGGCGTCCACATCCAGTATTTCTCCGGCAAAAAACAAGCCGGAAACTTTTTTCGACTCCATGCCGGCGGGCTTCACCTCGCCCACCTTCACGCCGCCGGAGGTCACGATGGCCTCCGCCACGGGTCTGGAGCCGGTAATGGAAACGGCAAAATGCTTCAGCTCCCGCAAAAGCGCCCGCCGCTGCTCTTTCTTCAGCGAATTCGCCTTCAGCTCCGGCGAGATCTGCAATCGCTCACAGAACACAGGCACCATGCTGCTGGGCAGCAGCTTCCGCAGAACATTGTCCATGTCGCGGTTGCTCTGCTCCCGCAGCTCCCGCAGCAGCCGCTCCTCCAGCTTCTCCTTGCTGAGCGCCGGCTTCAGGTCGATGACGAGCCGATAGCTGTGCTTGTCCCAGTCCCGCAAATGCGCACTGGCCGACAGCACCAGCGGCCCCGAAACGCCGAAATGGGTGAACAGCATCTCCCCGAACTCGGTAAACACCGCTTTCCCTTTTTCATTCTCGGCTGAAAGCTGCACATTTTTCAGCGCCAGCCCCTGCATCTGCCCGCAGCACGCATCATCGCTCACAAGGGGCACCAGCGAGCCGCGCGGCTCAACGATCGTGTGCCCCAGCTCGGCCGCCATGCGGTAGCCGTCGCCGGTGGAGCCTGTCCCCGGGTAGGACACGCCCCCTGTAGCCAGGATCACCGCCTGCGCCGGATACGTTCCCTTTTCGCCCTTCACGGCGGAAACGGCTCCGTCCTCTGTCATAACGGCCGTCGCCCTGTCGTGCTCCCACCGGACACCCAGCTTTTCCATGCGCCGTTTCAGCGCTCCGGACACGTCAAAGGCAATGTCCGACTGCGGGAAAACGCGATTGCCCCGCTCCGTCTTCAGCGGCACGCCAAGCCCTTCAAAAAACGCCATAGCATCGGCGCTTGTAAAGCGGGTCAAAGCGCTGTAAAGGAATCTGCCATTACGGGGAATATGTGCCATCAGCTCCTCCACAGGGCAGTTGTTGGTCACATTGCACCGACCTTTTCCGGTGATATTCAGTTTTTTTCCCAGCCGTTCATTTGGCTCCAGCAAGCGCACCTGCGCTCCCTGCTCCGCTGCCGTAATGGCCGCCATCATGCCGGCCGCGCCGCCGCCGACCACCACGACCTCCTTACTCATCCTCTTCATACCCAAATACTCCGTAACGGGACCAAACCCGTTCCAATTCCGAAAAAGTTTCAGAGGTTTCCGCACTCTTTTGCTGCCCCACGGCCAGGATCAGCGCATTGAGCAGGCTCACCGGCGCCGCCATGGAGTCCACAAAGGAGATCATGTCGCTGCTCACCAGCAGCGACGCGCTGGCCATCTTGTAAAGCGGCGACATTTTGCTGTCCGTCACGGCGATAACATCCGCCCCCCGATCCCGCGCAAAATGCACGGCGTTCACCGCGATTTTAGAGTACCGCGGAAAGCTGATGCCCACCAGCACATCCCCGGGGCCGATGTGCAGCATCTGGTCGAATATCTCGCCCGCCGCCGAACTTTGGACCAGCGTCACATTTTTGAATATCAAATGAAAATAAAAGTTCAAATACCCAGCCAGAAACGACGACGACCGCACGCCCAGCAGATAAATGTGCTTGGCCTCCACCAGCTTCTCCACCGCCAGATCGAACTCCGCCCGATCCATGCGTTCAATGGTGCTGCGGATGGTCTCCATGTCCCGCTGCATGACGCTGCCGGCGATGTCGCCGCCGCTCATCTGCTCTCCGGAGGCCTCGATGCGCTGGATGCTGGTGAGCTTGCCCCGAATCAGCTCCTGCAGCGCCTTCTGCATGGCAGGATAGCCGTCATAGCCCAGCTGCGCGGCAAAGCGCACAACCGTGGATTCGCTGACCTCGGCGATCTGTCCCAAGCGGCAGGCAGTCATAAACGCCGCCTTGTCATAGTCGGAGAGTATGTATTTTGCGATCCGCTTCTGACCTTTGGAAAATCCGTCCATTCCCGTGCGAATCAGATAGAGCACATTACGGGTCATTTTTCCTCGCATCCCTTCAACGTTTTGACTTCTTTATCTGTCAAGGCTCTACACTTGCCACATGGCAGGTTTCCTAATAAAATCCCGTGTTCCGCAAGTCGTTCCAGCCGCAGCACGGTAAGCCCTGCCTGCCGGCACATCCGGCGGATCTGCCGGTTCTTTCCCTCATGGATGGTTATGTGCAGCACGGCGCAGCCGTCCTCCGCGCGCAGAAGCTCCACCTGCGCCGGCGCAATAGGCTCCCCCTCCAGCACACGCATCTGCCGCAGCAGCGGCACGCCCTTTTCCCAGTCGCCCCGCACCGTCACCCGATACAGCTTGTCCACCTCATACTTCGGGTGGATCAGCCGCTGCATAAGTTCTCCGTCGTTGGTAAACAGCAGCAGCCCCTCGGAGTCCCTGTCCAGCCGTCCCACGGGAAACACGCGCACGCCGCAGTCCCGCACCAGCTCCGCAGCCGTCTTCCGGCCAAATTCGTCGGAGAGTGTGGTCACATAGCCCCTCGGCTTGTGCAGCATGAGATATACGTTTTCCTCCCTGCCTCTCAGAGGTTTCCCGTCCACGAGAATGCAGTCCGTGTCCGGATCGGCCTGCGCACCGGGTCTGGCCGCCGTTCCGTTCACCGTGACCCGCCCGCAGAGCATCCACTCCTCCGCCGTGCGGCGGGAGCACAGCCCTGCCTGCGCAATGATCTTCTGCACTCTCTGCCGCACCGGTGTCACCTGCCATTTCTCTCACAATTTCCTTTTATTATTCGGGAAAAACGCCGTTTCCACGCCGCCGTTCCCCTCAAAACCGTATGCATATAAGGCCGCATGGTCGGCCCAGTCGTTGCCGTCCTGCAGTGTCACCGCCACCAAAGTCCTCCCGTCCCGCTCCACGCAGGACACCAGCGTCCGTCCGGCAGCCTTGGTGTAGCCGGTCTTCATGCCCACGCACCCCTCCAGCTCCCGCAGCAGCCGGTTGTGGTTTTTCAGGCTGCGTCCGCCGGTCTGCGCGGAAATAGTGGAGCAAATGCGCATAAATGTGGGATTTTCGGCGGCAAATGCTGCCAGCTTCGCCATGTCGCGAGCAGTGGAGTAATGCGCCTCCCCGTCCAGCCCGTTGGGGTTTTCAAAGTGGCTGCCATCCATGCCGATCTCCTCGGCCAGATCGTTCATCCTCCGGACGCACCGCGCCTCCCCGCCGCAGGCCTCCGCCAAAGCAAGGGCTGCGTCGTTGCCGGAGGACAGCATCAGCCCGTAGAGCAAACTCTCCACCGTCACCTTTTCCCCTATTTTCAGGTACATGGACGAACCCTCCGCCATGTGCCGTCCGGTCACGTTGACCTCCTGCTGCATCCCGCAGTCCTCCAGCACCACCAGCGCCGTGAGGATCTTGGTGGTGCTGGCAATGAGCATCCGCCTGTCGGCGTTTTTCTCATAGAGGATCCGCCCCGTGCCGCAGTCCATGAGCACCGCCGCCGTAGCGGACACCTCCACCGCCCACGCTCTCTGCGTCAGCAGGAGCAGCATCGCCAGCGCGGCGGCGGCCACGCGCATAAATTTCAAGTCCCATCACCCTTTTTATAGCTGATGGTGACAGTATACGCAGTTAAAAGTCGGTAGTTTCCTTCTTTTTGTCGATGAAATTCTCCACCCGATCCAGCACCTGCGGCACCATTTCGATGATGCGGTCAGCAGTGCCCATGGCGGGGATAGCCACCGGCATGACCCTCGTCACGCCGTCCTTCACCACCAGAAACGCCACCGGATCCACCTTCACGCCGGCCGCTGTGCCGCCGGCAAAATTCTTGCCGTCTGCCTGCTTTCCGAAGTCGCTGCCGCCGCAGCTGAAGCCGAAGCTCAGTCGGGACACCGGCACCAGCGTCACGCCGTCAGGGGTGGTGATGGGCTGGCCGATCACAGTGTCACTGCTGACCATCTCCCGCACCTTGCTCATGGAGGTCTCCATCATTTCGCTGAGGTTGGTCTTCTGCTTGTTTTCCATGTTGTTCATCCTTTCCAGACTGGCTGTTTGTGTCGTTCTTTACATCCGGCGCCTGTTTGCGCAATTTTATGAACCATTTGATAAGCGGGATGCCGCAGGCAAAGCCTATGACCGTCATATCCCATATGAGAAATGAGAGCCCCACATCGCCGGAAACATTGGATTCTCCTCCCTGCAAGTCCGGCTCCATGTGGACATGGGCGTCCGGCATATCCACAAGCTCCTGCAGCGGCGGCAGCACCGACCACATGGCTGCGTTGAGCTTGCCGTATAAAATGGCCGTATCCGCCGGATCCTCTCCGCCGATAACCGCCGAAAAGTCCATAGGCGATATTCTGATGCGGCGGAAGGTCATCCTAAGACCCTTCTTTAAGATCCGCCACAGCTCCGGAAGGCTCCCCCAAATAGTGGAAAAGTCTGGCTTCCACGGTTCCTTCGCCGGTTTTTTTGTTTCCTTTTTCTTAGGTTTTTCTTTTTTGGGGGGCTTTTTCTCCTTTGGGGGCAAAAGCTGCACCCGTACAGGGCCGAACCGCGCCGTCACCCTCGTTTCCTCTCCGAAAGTCAGGCGCACTCCCACACGGCACAGCTGCACCGCCAGAAGGATAAGGAGCAGTATTCCCACGATCCACAGTGCCGTCAACCGTTTTTGCCCCCTCTCAGGTGTTCATTTCGTCGCTGATGGTGCCGTCGTTCTCCAGACGCAGCTGGCCGTCGTTTTCCAGCCCCGGCATCTCCGGCAGATCCTCCAGTGTGTTCAGGTGGAACGCCCGCAGGAATTCCTTTGTCGTACGGTACAGCCGCGGCCGCCCCGGCACCTGCAAGGTGCCGCACTCCTCGATCATG
>OMQS01000099.1 GCA_900313295.1 uncultured Eubacteriales bacterium | reverse complement strand
TCATCGCACGGCACCTCGTTCGGCGTCCTCGCGGCATAGCCGCTGCGGTCGGCGGCTAAAAATGTGCCACCGGCACATTTTCTAAACGCCCCGACATATCGGCGCCGCCACCGTGGAGGCTCAGGAGCGCATCGGTGCCGAGATCGTGGAGATCATCAAGAATTTCTGATTTCTCTCTTACTTTTATGCAAAACGGAGGACGTTTCGACGTCCTCCGTTTTATTTTATTGTCAAACCCTGTCATTGCGAGCCAGTGACCGATGTCACCGGTGTGGCAATCCGTAATCCCCTTACGCCGCACCCCCAAATTCCTGCGTAGGGGCGACCCTTGCGGTCGCCCCTCCGCACTTTCAACCCCTGTCATTGCGAGGCGCATAGCGCCGTGGCAATCCGTCCCCCCTTTTTTGTCGCCTCCGCAGGGGACGATGCCCACATCGTCCCGCCCCGCGCCGCACTCCCCCCCCAAAAAAATATCACGCGCCGGTGTCTCCACCGACGCGCGATCCATATTTTTTTCACCCCGCATAGATCTTTCCGATGAGCCAATTCAGCGGCCACGCCGGCAAAATCTTGGTCAAAAACACCGCCGCCTTGTAGGCAAACCCAATGGTATACAGCGGCTTGTGGCTCGTCTTCAGCGCGACTCTGCCCACGAAAGCGCCGGCCTTGGCCGGATCCATGCCGGTCTGCTCGTCGTGCTCCATGCGCTGCACGGAGCGGCTGATGCGCCCGCCGTACACGTCGTCCCCCTCGGCCACCTTCCGCCGCGCGGCGGTGAAGCCCGTCTTAATGTCCCCGGGCATAACGGCGCACACGGTGATGCCGAAAGGCCGCAGCTCGTTTCCCAGCGCCATGGTATAGGCGTTGATGGCCGCTTTCGACGCGGAATAATAGGTCTGGAACGGAATGGGCACCGGCGCCGCCACGGAGCTGAGGTTCACGATGCGCCCGCTCCCCTGCTGCCGCATGACGGCAATAACGGCCTTATTCATGCGCACCATGCCGAAGAAATTCACATCCAGTTGGCGCTGCGCCTCCGCCGTGTCCGTAAACTCCACGGCGCCGCTGATGCCGAAGCCGGCGTTGTTCACCAGAATGTCGATGCGTCCCGCCTCCGCCAGAATTTGCGCCACCGCCGCGCCAACGGATTCCTCGTCCGTCACGTCGGCGCTGATGTGGCGCAGGCCGTCCACGCCCTCTTTCCGGCGGCTCAGCTCATACACCGTGCAGCCGTTTTTCGCCAGATACAGCGCCGCCTCTCGGCCAATGCCCGAGGTGCCGCCGGTGACCACAGCGATCTTATTGCTCATGCAGCAGCACCTCCGCCATAATGTCCATAGCCTCGTCCAGCAGCGCCTCGGTGTGGGTGGCCATGTAGCTGGTGCGCAGCAGCGCCTCTCCCTCCGGCGTGGCCGGCGGCAGCGTGGGATTCACATACACGCCCCGCTCGTAGATCTTCTGGGCGGCGTCCAGCGTGCGCATGGTCTCATAAGTATAAATGGGGATAATGGGGGTGGGAGCATGGAGCGCCGACTCGCGGATCTTCAGCCCCCGCTCCGTGAAGCCCTTGCGGGCATACAGGCTCAGCTCCCGCAGCCGCTCCGGCAGCTCCGGATGCGCCTCCAGCTTGCGCAGCGCCGCCAGCGCCGTGGCGCAGTTGGCCGGCGGGATAGACGCGGAAAATATGAAGGGACGGGAGGCGTGGCGCACATACTCCGTGACCTCTTTGCTCGCCGCCATGTAGCCCCCCAGCGAAGCCAGGGACTTGGAAAACGTGCCCATATACACGTCCACCTTGTCTTCCAGCCCGAAGTAGCTGGCGGTGCCGCGGCCGCCCTCGCCCAGCACGCCCAGGCCGTGGGCATCGTCCACCATGACCCGTGCGCCGTACTTCTCGGCCAGCGCGCAGATCTCCGGCAGTTTGGCAATGTCGCCGCCCATGGAAAACACGCCGTCGGTAACGATGAGCGCCCCGTTCTGCTCCGGCACACGCCTAAGCTGCTTTTCCAGATCCTCCATGTCGCTGTGGCGGTAGCGCAGCATCTTGCCGTAGCTCATCTGGCAGCCGGCGTAGATAGACGCATGATTCTCCCTGTCGCAGATCACATAGTCGTGGCGCCCCACCAGCGCGCTGATGATGCCCACGTTTGACTGAAAACCCGTGCCGAAGGTAATGACCTCCTCCTTGCGCAGGAACCCGGCCAGCGCCTCCTCCAGCTCCAGGTGCAGCTGCAGGGTGCCGTTCAAAAAGCGGGAGCCGCTGCAGCCGGTGCCGTACTGCTCCATGGTGCGCACACCCGCCTCAATGACCTCCGGATCCGTGGTCAGCCCCAGATAGTTGTTCGACCCCAGCATGATGCGGCGCTTGCCCTCCATCATCACCTCCACGTCCTGTCTGGACTGGAGGGCGCGGAAGTACGGGTACACGCCCTTTTCCTGCAGCTCCGTGGCCAGCGACGGTTCATAACACTTGGCAAAAATATCCATATCATTCTCCTTTCGGAAGATTCTTCCCGTATACGAAGCTCATTATAATCAAATCCCCATGGATTTGTCAAATCAAACACAAGAGAAGCGATGAAGAGAATGTGACATTTTTTTACGGATTTGTTTACGAAAAGTTGACTTTTCGGCCTATATCTGTGCTATAATAATGTCAACATTTGTCCTATAAAATGTTAACATACGGAAAGGAAAATCCGCCATGCAGAAGAAGCCGTCCCTCACCGAAAAGCAAAAGAAGATCGCCGCCGGCTGCGCTCTGGCGGTGTTTATTCTGCTGTCTGCGGCAGTGTGCTGGTTCGTCGGCCGCCCCATGATCCGCTTCGCCAGGCAGCCGGAGCTGTTCCGTCAGTGGGTGGACGGGCTTGGCCTCTGGGGCAAGGCCGCCTATGTGGGTATGTGTATTTTGCAGGTGGTGGTGGCCATCATCCCCGGCGAGCCGCTGGAGATCTGCGGCGGCTACGCCTTCGGCGGATTCTGGGGCAGCGTCTTGTGCATGCTGGGTCTGTTTTTGGGCAGCGTCATCGTGTTCTGGCTGGTGCGCAAGCTGGGGCAGCCCATGGCGGAGATCTTTTTCCCGCCGGAAAAGCTGGAAAAACTGCACTTTCTCAAGCATTCTCCCAAGCGGAACTTCCTTTTTTGGCTCATTTTCACCGTACCGGGCACGCCGAAGGATCTGCTGTGCTACTTTGCGGGGCTGACGGACATAAGCTGGGGCACCTGGCTGCTGCTGTGCTCCGTGGGGCGGCTGCCCTCCGTGCTGACCTCCACGGTGGGCGGCAGTGCGCTGGGCGGAAAAAGCTACCTGTTTGCCGCTCTCGTGTTCGGCGGAACGCTGCTTTTGTCCCTGGCCGGTCTGCTGGTGTACCGCCGTTTGTGCCGAAAGCATGAACAGGAGGAGGAAAAAAAGGATAACTCGGCGGATTGACGGTTGCGCCGCCACGCGGGATATGCTATACTATGACTGATTTGCGGAACGGAATGGGTGAAATCCCAGCGGTACCAAGCCGCCGTAGACGGACATTTGCCGCCAAGACCATTGGAGCAGCGCTTCGAGAAGGGCTTGGCACAGGGCGTCCGGAGCCGGAATACATTCCCCAGATCAAACGGCCTTCGGCTCTTGGGGGATGCCACACAGGCTGTATAAAATACTTTTTTACCCCCGCTGGGGGCTTTTTTATGCCCCGATGAGGTGGAAAAATGAAAAAGAAGACGATTTACAACATCATCATGTTCACAGTCATCGCCGCCATTGCCGCCGCGGCCGTTCTCTTAGTCGGACGGCATAAGGGCTGGTTTGACAAGCCGACGCCGGCGGACAACGCCACCGCCATCACCGTGACGGTGCGCAAGGGACTTTCCAATTTCACCCGCAGCGGCATCGCCTCGGAGCTCAGCGGCGAAACGACTCTGCGGCAGGGGGATGTGGTCTCCGTGACCAGCGGCTATGTGTCCACCCGCGTGGGCGGCTGCCACCTGCTTTTGTCCCCGGGCAGTAAGCTGGAGATCACCTCCGCGGAACCGACGGATCTGCAGGTGCGTCTGGTGACCGGTGAGGCCTTCTGCCAGGCGGCTGACGCCAGCGTGACCCTGCTCTACGGGACGCACGCCGCCAAGCTGCAGAGCGCCGTTTTCGTGTGCACCGTGCGCACAGGCTCGGAGACCGTGTATGTGCTGGGCGGAAGTGTCAGCGACGGTGTGAACACTTTTTCCACCGGCAAGGCCGGCAGCTATGTGGGGCAGGAGCTTTCGGTGCAGAATCTGGATCTGCGGGCTTTAAGCTCCTTCGCGCTGGAGTGCATGCTGGGCTGCGAGGAGGAGATGTTCTGCTCGGCGGACGAGGTGAAGTCCGTGCTGACCAGCCGGAAAGTCGTGCCCGAGGTCATCAAGCCGGTTGAGGAAAAGCCCGACAACACATCGCCGTCCGGCGGCAAGGATCCCTCCAACGGCTCCGGCAGCGGCACATCCACCACCCCCAACCCCGACAACTCTTCCAAGCCTG
>OMQS01000039.1 GCA_900313295.1 uncultured Eubacteriales bacterium | reverse complement strand
TAAAGGGAAATAGCATTACAGAGCCGAATAAACCTCAATAAAATGCATGGTAATACGCGCCGTCAGACCCCATAAGGGGTAGGGAAGCCCCTCATAGACCGGCAGCACCATGTTGCCGGGGAGCCAGGAATAGTCCTTGGGCGTGCGGACGAGGTGATAGGGAAAATCATCGCCTACCTCCGGCCTGAGGGGGTAGCGGTAGACCTGCGGCGGGTTCTGCCGGAGCCAGCTGACGGGCACGGTGAACACGCTGCTGACCTCCTGCGGGTTCAGGGTGAGGGCTTCCGGTTCAATGCCGGAGAGCAGACCCACCACGGGACGCATGAGGCACTCGGAGCGCAGATGCAGAAAGTCGGCTTCTCCGAAGATCCGGATTCGGTCGGGGGCGATGCCCAGCTCCTCCCATGTTTCCCGCAGGGCGCAGGCGGCGGGAGTTTCCCCGCGTTCCATGCGGCCGCCGGGGAAGCACACCTCACTGCGATGGTGCTGCAGAGAGGAGGCGCGCATCTCATACAGCAGGTGCAGACCGTCCGGCTTTTGCAGCAGGGGGAGCAGAACGGCGTATTCGCTGCGAGCCTCCTGCAGCGTGGGCACATGGCGGCTATAGTATCGTTCAATGGCGCTGAGATCCACGGAAAGCACCTCCTTTTTATATAGTATACCACATTTTTGCCTGTGAAAAAAGAAAGAAATCCCCCCGTCCTGTCGGACGGGGGGATAAAGCTTTTCAGCCGGTCAGCAGCCGCAGCCGCAGCTGTTCTGGTTGTTGTTGCAGCCGCAGCCGCAACCGCAGCCATTGCCGCAGAACAGGAACAGGATGATGACGCAGATGATGATCCAGCAGCTATTCCCCTGATTGCACATATTGTGACCTCCCTATGAAATTTGGGGCCGTGTCGCGGGCCTCACTTCATAGTATGCCGGTCGGAGAGAAAGGTGCATCAGGGGCGGGTGATGCGGTAGCTCAAGGTCAGCAGCGTGTCCACAAAATGCACGTCCTCAAAGAAAACATCCGGCACGTCGGTGCTCAGCTCCACATTTGTGAAGTTCCAAAAGCCCTTGATGCCCAGGTCGATGAGGCGGCTGGCCATGGGCTGCGCCACATGCTGCGGCACCGTCAGCACGGCCACGTTGGGGCGGTTTTCCGCCACATACTGCTCCAGCTCGTCCATGGAGCGGATGGTGACATCGTGGATGTTGGTGCCGATGAGATCCGGAGAGATGTCGAAGGCGGTGTCCACATGGAAGCCGACCTTTTCAAAATCAAAGTTCTGCAGCAGAGCATGACCCAGATGGCCGACGCCGATGATGATGAGGCGGTGGCCTTTGTCAATGCCCAGAATATGCCCGATCTCCGAGCGTAGCTCGGCCACATTGTACCCGTATCCCTGCTGGCCGAACTCACCGAAGCAGCTCAGATCCTGGCGGATCTGGGAGGCGGTGATGTCCATTTTACTGCCCAGGGAATTGGAGGAAATACGCACGACGCCTTTATTATAAAGGTCATCCAGATAGCGGTAATAGCGGGGAAGACGATGAATGACGGCATCAGATACTTTTTGCTTTTTCATAAATCGGTTCGATCCTTTTCCTTTGCGTTTGATTATCCATAATTGTAACGCAGGAAGGGCTACTTGTCAACTTTTTTAACAATGTTTTTTGGAAATTTTCTTCGCAAATTGCATTTGGCCGCTGAGGATCCGTAAAAAACGACTGCAAAGGCGTTTTGTTCCGCCATCGCAGTCGTTTTATCCGCATCACTTCAGCAGCAGGCCGCCCACCAGCACAAGATAGTCCGGCGCTTTGCCCGCCCGTCCCCAGAGCATGGGCATGTGAAAATACTGCTGTAGGCAGCCCTCCACGTCGCCGCCCAGCGCTTCGATGGAGTAGCGCAGCAGCTCCGGTTTTTTGCAGGGGCGCCCCTGCGTTTTTTCGCACGCTTCGCACTCGTGGCAGGTGCCGGCCAGCAGCATCCGGCTGTCCGGAGTGTCTCGCTCCCACTGCTGCAGCTTGTCCCGATACAGCAGCTTTTCCCGCTTCAGCGCCGCAAGAGCTTCCTCCAGCGGCTGCTCCGGTGTGTCGGCCTGCAGAATGCGGGCATACAGCAGCAAGCCGGTGTAGTTGTGCCAGATCGTCATGGGGTCAAAGTCAAAAGGCGGGCAGGTCCAGCGGGTACCGTAACTGTCGCACCGGCGGCAGAGGGGAAGAAACTTTTCCACCCACACAAACCGCACCACGAACGCCGCCGTGGTCGTTTTTGCCGTCAGCTCTCGGATATGATAATGAAATGGCATCTCAACTCATCCTCATTCCTTTTTAAATTGATTTTGTTTGCATAAAAATTAGCGTGGAGGCTTGTTTTTTATATACTTTTCCCACACATGTATGCGGTCGCTCTCGCTGATCTGCCGCAGCACCTTGGCGGGTACGCCGGCGGCAATGCTGTTGGGTGGGATGTCACGCGTCACCACCGCGCCGGCGGCGATGATGCTTCCCGCTCCGATGGTCACGCCACCGCACACCGTCGCACCGGCGCACAGCCAGCAGTGATCCCCGGTGGTGATGGGTTCGGCATACTCCAACGCATGGCAGCCGTTGGGGTAGTCTGTATAGGCTCGTTCTTCGGCGATAAACGGATGGTTGGGCGTGGCCAGCGTCACATTGGGTCCAATGAGTACATTGTCCCCCAGCGTAATGGGCGCTACATCCAGAAATACGCTGTTGTAGTTGACGAAGCAGTTCCGCCCCACATAAATATTCACGCCGTACTCGCAGTAAAAGGGTGCAAACGCCTCGAAATTCTTTCCTTCTGCGGGGGGATCAGGCGCTCCAGCGCACGCTGTTTGGTCTTTGCGCACCACAGCGGGAGGCGGTTGAACCGGTCACAGCGGCGCATACCAACACGGTGCCTCTTGGCAATCTCCGGATCGACAGGCGTATAGAGCTGCCCCGACACCATCCGTTCCCATTCACCGCTCGTCCTGCTCTTATCCATGATCAGTAACTCCTTTATGTGCGCCTGTACCGGTACAGATACAGGGCCGTTTCCAATGCCAATCGCTTCATCGGATCGACCGGATCGGCCTCCAGCAGCAACCATAACTGCTGGAGCCGGTAACTCACGGTGTTGTAGTGCAGGTGCAGCTCCCGCGCCATCCGGCGCTGGTTGCCCATACAGCGCAGCCAGCTCGCCAGCGTGTCCAGCAGCTCTTGCCGCCGCGGCTCTGGCTGCCGCAGGAGCGTTCCCAGCTGCCGATGGATATAGGCGTCCGTTTCCGCCGGGGAGGATTCCTCCAGCAGCCGTACCACCCCCGCTGGGTCGTCTGTCACGCAGGGTGCTTCCGATCGCGCCGCCATGTGGAGCGCCGCACGGGCGCTGCGGTCTGCTTTCTGAAAGCCCATCGTACCGCCGTAGGGGCGGCTGACGCCGCAGATAACGCCGTGGTCGGCGGCAAAGTCCGCCATCACCTGCCGCAGCGGCATCTCCAGCGCGAACAGGTCGTCCGCCTCCAGCGTCAGCAGAAAGCCATCCTCCGACAGTGCGCCCCACGTGTCCGCGCCCAACGCCCGGCAGCGCTCTTCTGCCTCGTGCAGCCAAGAGCGCCGCTGCAACTCCGGCGCATCAGCCCGTATCCGCAACAGGGTATGCGGACATTCCAAATGGATACCGGACTCCGCCGCCTGCCGCTCCATCTCTTCGCTCAGCGGCGCGCCAGAGATGAGATGGTGCAGTAGTACGGCCAGCTGCCGCTCCTGCTCCGCCGGTATTCGCCGCCGTGCGATCTCGCGGGACACCGCATCGGCCAACTCGGCAAAGCGCATATCGGTCGGCAGTTGGAGCAGCGGCAGTCCCAGTCGGTCAGCCTTCTCCGCCAGCGCCGCCGGCAGGGGGCTGGGCAGGTAGCGCCCCGGCTTGATACCCACACCGGACAGGCCTTTTTCTGCCGCCGTGGGCAGCAGCGCATCCACGGCCTGCGGATCGTCTGCGATGGCAAAACCAGTGGTGATGAGCAGTTCTCCCTGCGCCAGCCAGCGCGCGTAGTCCGGTGTGTCCGTCAGATTGACACCGCTGACCCTACGGCCAAGTCCCGCCGCGCCGCCGCAGACCGTGCAGCCCGCGAACACGGGCAGGCGCAGCACCTCCTGCAGTGTGGGATAGTCCGCTGTGTGCTGTGATGTCATGGCTTCTGCCCCCTTGTGATACTATCACAATTTTCATAGAAATGTTCATTTATTTTTGCCAATGGAACAGACCGTCCGTTGTTTTATGATAGCGGTAGTAAAACGAACGGAGGTATATTCCATGGCAAAGCAAATGAAACAGGATACTCCCTTAGTCCCCCGCAAGCGGAGACTGGCCGCGCTGATAGCAGCCACCCGGTGCGGCGGAGAGAAACATGATACGCTCTCCTGCTATGCCCGCCGCTGTACCGCCTCATCCATGGCGCAGGGTCTGAAGCACTACGCCTGACGCGGCGCACCCCTTCGGCAGATCCCCCGGCAATATGCCGGGGGATCTGTCCGTTCAGGGCTTTCTGGTTTCCTTCTTCAGCAGGGACGCCGCCGTGATGATGGTCAGTACCGACTCTGTCACCATGCCGGAATACGACCGTACCGCAATGACATACACCAGCCACGACAGGCCGCTGGCAATGCCCGCCACCTGTATCACCCGCCGCCTGGACTGGAAGAACGGCAGCAACGCCGCCAACGATGCCACGATGGGCAGTACCGTCACTGGCGTCTCATAGGTCACCACGGCAATCAGCAGAAATACTGCCACGATGGGTATCGCGGTGACCAGTTTACTCCAGTTGAATTTCTCCTGCAATAGGAAAAGCAGCAGCACGACAATCTGGAAAAAGCTGCACAGTGCGCCGGAGCATGCGTGGAGCAGTGTGTAGTGGATGGCGAAGATCAGGTTGGCCACCACCTGCCACAGCAAGATGGTACGCTTGTCATTCTGCCAATAGCTGAGACCCATGGCGATCAGTGCGCCGAACCCGATGAGTTGGTAAAATATGTTCATCCGTCGTTCCTCCTAATAAAAAACGCCGCACACCCTGTCG